>JAXJQQ010000101.1:0-13538 GCA_036311065.1 Acutalibacteraceae bacterium
GCCATAAGTGAAAGTGTAGAGCCGCAGATAGAAGCCTGTGAGGTGGAGCCGTTTGAGGAACGAACCTCGGAAACGAGTCTGATGGTGTAGGGGAATTCTTCCATGGAAGGAATAACGGGGAGAAGAGCTCTTTCGGCAAGTGCACCGTGACCGATTTCACGTCTGCCGGGACCTCTTGAGGGCTTTGTTTCACCTACTGAGTAAGAGGGGAAATTATAATGATGGATATATCTCTTTGATTCTTCTTCATCAATACCGTCAAGAGCCTGAGCTTCACCGATAGTACCGAGAGTTGTAACAGTAAGAACCTGAGTCTGACCTCTTGTGAACATACCTGAGCCGTGAACACGTGAAAGAAGGTCAACCTGAGCATCAAGAGGACGCATATCGTTGATACCTCTGCCGTCAACACGCTTACCTTCGTCAAGAAGCCAACGTCTTACAACGTACTTCTGAAGCTTGTACATGCATTCGTCAATCTTTTCAATAACGTCTGCATATTCCTCGTCAAATCTTTCGTGTACCTTTTCGTATACGGGCTTGAGTCTTTCGTCACGGATTCTCTTATCGTCAGTGTCAAGAGCAAACTTAACATCGTCAATTGCGAATTCCTTGATAGCTTCAAACATTTCGGGAGCGGGATCCTGAGATTCGAAGGGAACCTTTTCCTTACCTACTTCTGCCTGAATACCCTTGATGAATTCAACGATTTCCTGGTTAACCTTGTGAGCGTACATGATACCGTCAAACATTGTTTCGTTGTCGATTTCATTTGCACCTGCTTCAATCATAGCAACAAGGTCTGCAGTTGAAGCAACGGTAACTGCCATTTCGCTCTTTTCTCTTTCAGCCTCTGTGGGGTTGATAACGAACTTGCCGTCAACAAGACCAACGGAAACACCGCTGATGGGGCCGTCCCAGGGAATTTCTGAAATGGAGATTGCGATTGAAACACCGATCATAGCTGTGATTTCGGGAAGGCAATCCTGGTCAACTGACATAACTGTTGCAACAACACCAACATCGTTTCTCATATCCTTGGGGAAAAGAGGACGGATGGGTCTGTCGATAACTCTTGATGAAAGAGTTGCCTTTTCAGAAGCCTTACCTTCTCTTCTCTGGAAGGATCCGGGGATACGGCCTACCGAATAGAGCTTTTCTTCATAGTCAACTGAAAGAGGGAAGAAGTCAACGCCTTCTCTGGGCTTTGCAGCCATTGTAGCAGTACAAAGAACCTCTGTTTCGCCGTAACGGATAAGACATGAGCCGCCTGCAAGACCTGCCATTTTACCTGTTTCAACAACAAGAGGTCTGCCTGCAAGTGTGGTTTCGAATTTTCTGAATTCATTAAACATGTTTTCTACCTCGCTTTTCTTAATTTTTTTATTTTGATTGCGAGGCTGTTGTGGTTTAGCAATAAACTCAGCATTGAAAGGCTTTTCAACACTCAATTTAGTGCTAACCCAATTATTTTGCCCCGCAACAATTTACGGTTTTTTACGCTTTAAATAACGGAAAAATGGCAGACACGAGATTTTCATGTCTGCCAAGAAATTGCAATTACTTACGGATGCCGAGTCTTGCAATGATTGCACGGTATCTTTCGATATCGTTCTTCTGAAGGTATGCAAGAAGGTTTCTTCTCTGACCAACCATCATAAGAAGACCGCGACGTGAGTGGTGGTCCTTCTTATTCTCTTTAAGGTGCTCAGTAAGGTTGTTGATTCTGAAGGTAAGAAGAGCAATCTGTACTTCAGGTGAACCTGTGTCGCCTTCGTGTGCAGCATATTCCTTAATAATAGCTGTCTTCTGTTCTTTTGTCATCATGGTTTTTCACCTCATAAAAAATATTTCATTCGCCTGACCCCCAGTGTGCGGCAAGGTGATTTTTTACCCGCAAACCGAGAAATCGGCATAATGCTTGAAGATTATATCATAAGTATCCCCAAATGTAAAGCATTATTTTAAAAAAATCGGATTAAAAGATTAGAAAGTTAGAATTATTGCAGGCATTTTTTTGGTAAATATGTCATCATAGTTAAGCATACTCATTCTTTAATCACCGGCAACGCTGAATTATCTTCTTCATCTTCAAATGACTTTTTTATTTCACTTCTGATTTTTCTTCCTATTTTTTCAGGTCTGGGAGGTTTTATTTCCACACCAAAAAGAATTTTTATAAACCATAACATAAACCACAACACTGCTAATGGTATAGCACAAGTTGTAATTATCATAACAGCAATAGAATCGATAAAATAGTTTACTTTTTCTTCAATAAACTTCATTACTTCTTCCGTTTTGCCCTTAAGTTTATCTTTAAAGCTCTTATCTACTTCACCGTTTTCATCAACAACTACTGTTTCTTCAACAGCAAAGCTTTCTTTATGTGTTTGCTCAATTTTTACTCCTACAAATGTACTTATGGGCACAACCAAAGTCAACACTATACCTAACAAAGCTATTTTAAATGCGAAGTTCTTCAAAATCTCTTTTCTTGTGTATACAAATACTATTGCCAATAAGCAAGATAATGGTATTAAGATTGTGAATGTCAAAGAACATATTGTTGTGAGTAAGAATTTTTCAAGGAAAATAACTGCCGTAATCATGACAACATATGAAGTTACATCAGTCAATATCCCGGCAATAGGCTCACCAGCATCCTGCCCTATGGCAGAAATCGCTGTTGCTACTGCCGTGGCAGTCGTTGACAATGCCACTGCATCCATCTTTTTTTCATCCAGCACTTCAATTGTTGCACTATGAACTTCAGGCTTTGATACCACAAAGGAAAACGCAATAGAGGAAAGCATCACTAACACCAAAGCTATAACCATAACCGTTCTTTTTGTTAATTTGTTTGTCATATAAATGACCTCCTTTTAATTACTTCGTATAAGGATTTGCAATTTTCGCGTTCAATTATTTATCCTTGTAATTAAAATTATTTAACATATGATATTGCTTTGCTTTTTAGTTCTTTTACAACTTTACACATTAACGCTCTTAGAACAATTACCTGCACAGTCAAAAGCGGTGATTGTATATTCACCCGTTTTGCCCGTATCGGTGAATGTCAGCTCCTCCCAGCCGTACACCATATCAATTCTTGCAAGGAATTTTCCGTCCTTTTCGATTCTGTAGTATGCAATGCCGATATTGTCTTCGGCAGCATTCCATGAAAGAACGGTACCGTCAGCAGTTACCTCTGCCGTAAAGCCGTCGGGAGCCGTGGGAGCTTCGCTTTCAAGCACATAACCGTTTTCAAGGTAATCGTAATATGTTTCAATAAAACCGGGGTTTGCGTAATCAGGGCTGTAATAGTGATTATATGAGAAGGTAATAATATTTTCAGCATATTTTGAAGCAATATCCATCTGCCAAATGAAGCGATCAAGAGTCTCGGTAACATAAACCGTGTTCTCCGTTGCAGGAGGATTCAGTATACCTTCAAGAGCCGAGGGTGCAACTACTGTTGAAAAGTTTTCGCAGTTAGCCCAGAGCTTAAGGTCAGCATCACAGCTCTTTACTGCCTCGGAATACATCTTCCAGGTCAGCTCAAGGTTTTTCTCTTTAATCCATTTGGCCCCCACTGCATCCTGAGGTGCAAAAATGTCACCGTCACGGAAATTGATGCCGTTGATAATGCGCACATATGATGCAAGGCTGAGACACGGACCCGCAGAAAGATATTCAGAGGAGAAGGGACTCATAAGAAGGGGCTTGCTTTCATCTGTATTGTTGATACTGTCAATAACAATATTCACACCGTCAGCAATACCTTTGACATATATCTGCCTTATAAGGCTGTTGCTGATTTCGGGAGTGAAATACCATCCGTAAAAGCATTCGTAATCACCGTACTTACCGTAAATTTCCTCAACCATATCAGCCATTACACCGCATACCTCTTTATACTGAGGTGAAAGAACGGTTTCGTTCCAGAAATCATCAAACATAGCAAGGCCGACAAAAACCTTTATGCCGCTGTTTTCACAGTTGCGAAGAGCCGCCTCAATAACATTTCCGCCAAAGGCTGCACCCTCAAAATCAGGAAGCTCACTGTCATAATATACATTCCATATACCGCCCGCACTTTCGCTGCCCTTTTCGGCAACATCCTGAAGGATAAGGTATTCTATACCCGCTTCCTGCATATTTTCAACTTCCTGCTGCCAGCGTTCATCGTCCCAGCTACTGCTCATCCAGGACTGAATAAAGGTGCCGTTGAACACGCTCTCACACTTTTTTTCACTTTCGGTACTGCCAAAGGGCAGCACCGCCATTATAAAAGCTATAACAGCAGAAATAATTTTAACAATAATCATAATGTTTCCTCCATATGAAATTATTTGCAGGTCTATAATAGCACATCTGCAGATGATAAACAAGCCGTTGATAAAAATAAAAGGAGCCGTTGGGCTCCTTTTATTTTATGCGTATAATTTCTTTTTCTTTGCAATTACTGCAACAAATGCAGCACAAGCCAGAACAAGCATAACGGGCATAGGATTGAAGGGGTCACCCGTGTTAGGATTCTTCTGAGTGTTTGCAGGATTATTACCCTTAGTGGTTGTTGTGGCTGAGGTTGTTGTGGTTGTTGCAGCAGTGGTGGTAGTAGCTGCAGGCTTTGTTGTGGTGGTGGCAGGTGCCGTTGTTGTGGTTTCTGTCGTATTTTCTGTTTCCTCGGGCTTTTCATCGGGCACCACTTCTGCATCGGGATCAAAGGCATTGGAATTTATCTTCATTCTGCATATATTGTAAACGCATTTTCTCATAGCATTACCCATACCTATGGGGTCAGCATTATAGGTTACCTTAAGGGCGTCCCTTGTCTGAATTGCAGACACAACATAAAGCATTGTAAGGATTGCATCATTTCCCGCATAAACGGCAAGTGCAGGGTCAAGGTAGCCGTCGCCCGTAAGGTCAATACTTGCATCGGTGATTACAAAGCCGTCAAAGCCCCATTCGTCACGGAGCAGGTCTGTAACAAGAGCCTTTGATGCACCGCACCATTCATTACCGATTCTGTTATATGCAGTCATAATACCCTTTGCTTTGCCTTCCTTAACGGAAATTTCAAATGGCTCGGCATAAAGCTCTCTCATCGACTGTTCATTCAGCCAGGTGTAAAGACCGTTGGACTGACGGTTGGTTTCCTGATCGTTTGCAACAAAATGCTTAACGGTTACAATAAGGCCCTTGGACTGTGCACCTCTTGTAACTGCGGCAGACATTTTACCTGAAAGAAGAGGATCTTCCGAATAGTACTCATAGTTTCTGCCACCAAGGGGACTTCTGTGAAGGTTACAGCCCGGTGCATACCATACGTGAGTACCAAGCTCAATACCCTCTCTGCCTATGGCTTCACCGAATTCTTCGGCAAGGTCATCATTCCAGGTACAGGCAAGCACCGTTGAAACGGGGAATGCAAGTCCGCTGTCAGTAAAAAGAAGTCCGCCGGGGCCCTTGATACATGAGGGTCCGTCATTATCAGAGGTATTGGGGATACCGAGTCTTTCAAGTGCCGTTGTTTCATATCCGCAGTCACAGATAAGCTCAATCATTTCATCAACGGTAAGCTGGTCAAGGAATTTATCCCAGAGCTTTTCATTCTTTGCAACATCCTGCAGAGTAATAACACCCTCATCGTAGGTAACACCCGTAGCAGGAGCCTTGCCCTGCTTTACGGGCTCGGGTCTTATATCACTGTTGATAACCTCATCAGTTGCCTGATAATCTGCGGGAGCTGTAGGACAAGTGCCCTCTGCGTCGGCTCTTGACATATAAGTAAGGTTACCCTTTGTAAAATCAAAGAGATTTTCTATTTTGTGACCCGAAGCTCCGTCTGTTTTATAAACCACGGTTTTTCCCACATAATAGTTGTATGACTTTTCAAAATCTCTGATATCGTGAGCGATATGAATTTTGTAATTGCCCTTTTCAAGCACCCATGCTTCATTTGTTTTTTCATCATATGAAGCCATATCCTCAGTTTTGTACTTGATGGTAAGAATTTCACTCTGTCCGGGGGCAAGGAGCTTTGTTTTTGCATATGCAGCAAGCTCAATTGAGCTTTTTTCAATACCGCCGTTATAGTAAGGAGCTGAGAAATAAACCTGAACAACATCCTTACCTGCAACCTTACCTGTGTTTTTAACCTGTACCTGAACAGTTATGTTATCCTTATTTGCCGAGAAAGATTTAACATCCCACTTAAAGCTGGTGTATGAAAGGCCGTAGCCGAAGGGATACATAACCTGATCGGGGGCAAAAGTTTCAAAGTAACGGTAGCCTACATAAATACCTTCATTATAGTTTACAAAATACTTGGGTATACCCGAAACACCCTTATACATATAGTCACCGAAGTTCATGCTTGACGGGTGATCCTCAAGGTTATAGGCAATTGTGTCAACAAGCTTGCCTGAGGGATTTACTGCACCTGAAAGAATTTTGCCCACGCTTTCCGTTGCAATTTCACCGGGAAGCCACATAATAAGGGCTCCCTTGATGCTGTCATATTCTTCAAGGAAGGACATATCCATAACATTTGAAATATTGAACACCACAATAACATCCGAGAAGGTTGCACAGACCTTATCAAGCATAGCTTTTTCTGCGGCAGTAAGCTTAAGGCCTTCAATTTCAAAATCCTTCATCTCCGTACCGACTCTGCCGATTACAACAAGAGCAGTTTTTGAATATCTGACTGCATCGGACATCATCTTATCAGAAATATTACTTATGGGCATTTCAGCCTTACCGCCTGAGAAAAACTGTTCAATAACTGTTGCGGCAAAATCAACAAAGCCGCCTTCATCCTCTGACTTTGTGTAATCTGAATACACCTTGTGAATATCCTTGTTGTAGTCTATACCCGCTTTTGTAAGTGAATCGTAAAAGCCCACTGCATCATCCGAACGGACAGCACCTGAGCCTGCCGCACCCGAAAATGCAAGGGAGCAGGAAGCAGCACCGAAAACATTTACCTTTTTATTTTTCAGCGGAAGAACATTATCATCATTTTTAATAAGCACGGTACCTTCCGACTGAATCTGATTTGCAACAGCTCTGGAGTTTGCCGCTGTGGAATCGGTAATGGCAGTTTCTCCTCCTCCGCCGAGGAATCCCCCTGCAAAGCAATTAAAGGAGGTTGATACCGCCATTATCAGCACAAGAACAAGTGCTGCAAAAGCCTTGAATTTTCTTACTGATTTCTTCATATTTATCCCCTCCGATAAAATTATATAAAATCACCATATGATTTTACCATATATTTTCCACCTTTGCAATAAAATATGTTAAATAATGTCAACAAAACAAGACACGATGTGACATAAAAAGTTCACACCGTGTCTTAAGCACTAAAAAATGTAACAAATTCAGTTTAAAAGTTATATCAGGGGTTATACAATGCCCATAAAAATTTCAACAACCAGGGCAACAATAACAACAAGAGCCGAAATGATAAACCCATGTATCATGGGTCGTATTCCGGATTTTTTGAAGCTTGAAAAGGAAGTATTAAGACCTATTGCCGCAAGGGCACTGACCATAAGGAATTTGCTTACGGTTTTAGTTCCCGATACAATTTCTGCAGGAATTGTAAAAACACTTGCAACAACAGACATAGCAACAAATCCGACTATAAACCAGGGAAATATTTTTCTGATGCTGAAGTTGGTTTTTAAACCGTCTGAATTCTCACTGTTCTTCTGTGCTTCCTTCTTTTTAAGGCGAAGCTGAACAAAAGCAAAAACAATAACCGTGGGAATAATAGAGAGTGTTCTTGTCAATTTTACCATAGTTGCAAAATCGCCTGCCGCCTCAGAAAACGCATAACCTGTTGCAACAACAGACGAAGTATCGTTAACTGCCGTTCCTGCCCATATTCCAAAGGCTTCATCACTCATACCAATCGCCCTGCCCATAATCGGAAACAGGACAATCATAGCCATATCGAAAAGAAACGTAGCAGACATAGCATATGCTACATCATCGTCATCGGCATCAATTACCGAAGAAACAGCAGCTATTGCCGAACCGCCGCAGATACCCGTACCTGCCGAAATAAGATTTGAAAGCTTCCAGTTCAGCTTCAAAGCTCTGCCTACAAAGTAACCGCCTCCAAAGCAAGTCAGCAAAGTAAAAATCATAACGGTAAGAGACATTTTTCCAACCTGCAAAACCGTTGTAATATTAAGAGAAAGACCAAGAAGAATAATTGCAAATTTAAGAAGCTTCTTGGAGGTGAACTTTACTCCGCTTGCAAAAATGTTACTTGAAGCAAGAAAATGATTCAATATCATGCCAATAAACATGGCAATAACAGCGGAACCGATCACATGAACCGGCAGCAGGCTTTCAAGCCACATTGCAAGCAATGCAATCAAAGCCGATAAAGCAATTCCCGGGAAATATTTTATAACCTTCATAAATAAACCTCACACTTCAGATATTCGGCATATTATAGCACTCAAAATTTGAAAATATAATTGCACAAAAGAATTTTAAGCAAATTTTCACTGAAAAAAGATGCGTAACCGTACTGTTCGATAAATTGGAATTTGTAGAATAATTATTAAGTTATGTTAATGAACAATTTTTGACACACAATAAAACTTTGAAGTCGTCTTGTTATATATAAACAACAAACTTTCTTGACCATACAAAAGAGTGTTATCAATATTTATATTCATATAAATTCCTGATTCCAAATCATACAAGCAATAAAATATTTCATCTTTACCTGTATAGTCAAATAAACTTCTATTAAAATACACTTCGTATATGTATTCTAATTCTTTGTGCGTAGTTTGTTGCCAAACACTATCCAACAATTCAACCTTAATACTTTCAGATTCTTGTTTATTTAGATTATATTTCCACACTCTATGATCTTCATTAGTACTTACAACAATAATATCTTCGTATTTATTGGCTACTCCTTTAGGATAAAAATTAGTTATAGAATTGTCTTCTACTAAAAAATTTGAAAACGTATGAGTATATATTTGAAAAGCTAAAACCGAAAAAAATACTAATATTAATAAAATAGCAGCTATAATTCTACATTTGTTTTTCACATTATCATCTCCCCAAATTCAAGTTTGTATAATAGATTATACCATGATTTTGCAATGTAATCAAGGCGAAGCCTTGTATATCATCAAAACGAAGTTTTGCATATCATCAACACGCAGTGTTGCATCTCATCAAGCCGCAGTTAATACAGCCTTCGGCTGATGATATGCGCCTACGGCGATGATATACACGCTGACGCGTGATGATATGCCAAGCCTGCGGCTTGGATAAAAAAGAAGCAACTTTTGGTAGACAAAAGTTGCTTCTTTTTTGGCGGAGAAGAGGAGACTCGAACTCCTGCGCCGGTTACCCGACCTACGCCCTTAGCAGGGGCGCCTCGTCACCAACTTGAGTACTTCTCCATGGTGTCGATAATGACTTCTCTATAAATAAAAAAATGGCGGAGAGAGTGGGATTCGAACCCACGGTACGCAGGACGTACGACGGTTTTCAAGACCGTTCCGTTATGACCACTTCGGTATCTCTCCGTATTTGCCTAATGATATTACCACATCAATTCGGTCTTGTCAATAGTTTTGATAAATTTTTTCTTTTTATTCTTATATCCTTTTTATATCAGGCTTAAATATTGACTCTGCTGTATTTTCATTATAATATTATATTTAACGGCGGTGATATTATGATAAGTCTTGCGAAGGAACTGAATTTGAATCCCACTCTTATTGAAAAATTGCAACAGCTCAGTAAAAAGAATCTGAAAAAAGTTAACTCCTGTACTGAAAAGTGCCTTGAGGGCAACTTTTCCTGCCTGAGAAAAGAAAAGGACCTTATCCGCCTTGCGGTGATACTGCTGTGTGCAGTAAAGCTTAAGGAAAAATATAAGGTGCTTGGCATAAGCGATGAAATATATTATGCCACAATGTCGGATATAAAAATATGGTGCGAAAACTGCAAAAATAAAGGTCTTCACAATTACGGTTGGCTGAAAAATCACCTGAAAGCAGAGCTTTTCCGCCTTGGCAGACTGCAGTTTCAGCTTTACGAATGTAAAAACCCCACCCTTTTATATAACAAGCTCCCCTTTTCCTACGGCGAAAAGCTGATTTATGTTCATATCCCACAGGGTGAAAAGCTTTTAAAAGAGGACTGCATAAAAGCCTTCAAGCAGGCTGACCGCTTTTTCAGGGAATACTTCCCCGATTATAACTACCGCTACTATTTCTGCGAAAGCTGGCTGCTTTTTGATAAAAACAAAGAGTTTATGGCACCTGACAGCAATATTTTAGCTTTCAGTACGCTTTTCACTCACTGCTACAGCGTTAAAATTGACAAGCAGGCAATTGAAAGAATTTTCGGCAAAAGAAAGCTTTTAAAAAGAAATTATCCCGAAAAAACATCCTTACAGAAAAGTACAAAGCAATACATAATGAACGGCAATAAGCCGGGCATAGGTGTTTGCATTGCAGATAAGTCAACTTTTCTTGACTAACACAAAAAAATATTATATAATTATTTTCAGTAATTATTTATGGGAGGAAATATAAAAATGGCATACTTAAGCGATATTGAAATTGCGCAGCAGTGCAAAATGCAGCACATAACAGAAATTGCAAAAAAGGCTGATGTTGACCTTAAATATATTGAGCAGTACGGCAATTACAAGGCTAAAATTGACCTTTCACTTCTTAATGATTCAAAGGATAAAAAGGACGGTAAGCTCATTCTTGTTACTGCCATTACCCCCACCGCAGCAGGTGAAGGCAAAACCACAACCACAATCGGCCTTGCTGACGGTATGAGCCGTATAGGCAAAAAGGTTGCAGTTGCTCTGCGTGAGCCCTCACTCGGACCTGTTTTCGGCGTTAAGGGCGGTGCCGCAGGCGGCGGATACGCTCAGGTTGTGCCTATGGAGGATATCAACCTTCATTTCACAGGCGACTTTCACGCTATCACAAGTGCAAACAATCTTCTTGCCGCAATGCTTGATAACCACATTCAGCAAGGCAACAAATTAGGCATTGACGTTCGCAGAATTACCTGGAAGCGCTGCCTTGATATGAACGACAGACAGCTCCGCTTCATCACTGACGGACTTGGCGGAAGAATCAACGGCACACCCCGTGAGGACGGCTTTGACATCACCGTTGCTTCTGAGGTTATGGCTGTTCTTTGCCTTGCTTCCTCAATCACCGACCTTAAGGAAAGACTTTCAAATATCATTGTTGGCTACAACTATCAGAACGAGCCCGTTACCTGCGGTCAGCTTAACGCTGCAGGTGCAATGACAGCACTTCTGAAGGATGCACTCAAGCCTAACCTTGTTCAGACTCTTGAAGGCACACCTGCATTTGTTCACGGCGGTCCCTTTGCTAATATTGCTCACGGCTGTAACTCTGTAATTGCAACAAAAACTGCCCTTAAAATGGGTGACTATGCAATCACTGAAGCAGGCTTCGGAGCTGACCTCGGTGCTGAAAAGTTCCTTGATATCAAGTGCCGTATGGCAGGCCTTACACCCTCAGCCGTTGTTATGGTTGCAACAATCCGTGCCCTTAAAATGCACGGCGGTCTTAATAAAACTCAGCTTGGCGAGGAAAACCTTGAAGCACTTGAAAAGGGTATCCCCAACCTTCTCAGACACGTTTCAAACATCAAGAATGTATATAAGCTTCCCTGCGTTGTTGCAGTTAACCGTTTCCCGACCGATACGGACAAGGAAATTGAGTTCGTTATTGCAAAATGCAAGGAGCTCGGCGTAAACGTCTGCCTTTCAACCGTATGGGCTGAAGGCGGTAAGGGTGGCGAAGAGCTTGCAAAAGAGGTTTGCCGTCTTTGCGAAGAGGAGGATAACTCAGGCTTCACCTTCTCCTATGATGTTAACGATTCAATCGAAAATAAAATCAAGGCTATCGTAACCAAGGTTTACGGTGGTGACGATGTTACTATTCTTCCCTCTGCCAGAAAGCAGATTGAAAAGCTCAACGAAATGGGCTGTGACAAAATGCCCATCTGTGTTGCAAAAACACAGTACAGCTTCTCCGACGACCCGACAAAGCTTGGTGCACCCGAAGGCTTTACCGTAACCGTAAGAAACGTAAAGGTTTCCGCAGGTGCAGGCTTTATCGTTGTTCTCACCGGTGACATTATGACAATGCCCGGTCTTCCCAAGGCTCCCGCAGCAGAAAGAATTGATGTTGATGAGGAAGGCAAGATTACAGGATTGTTCTGATAACAAAGGATAAAAAAACGGTCGCATCTGCGACCGTTTTTTTTACATCCCTTCAATTGCTTCAATAAGCCTTTCAACATCCTTTTCATCTGTTGCCCAGCTTGTGCAGAAGCGGACAATATATTTATCATCATTTCTGCCCCAATCGGAGAAAACAAAGTCCTTTTTCAGAACATCATACTGCTCCTTTGTAAGGATGGGAAACTGCTGATTTGTGGGTGAATCATAGTAAAACTCAATTCCTTTATTTTTAAATGCCTTGCGGATTTTTTCTGCGAGAGTAACAGCGTGGCGGGAAATTCTGTAATAAAGTCCGTCAGCAAAAAGGGTTTCAAACTGCAAGCCTAATAGCCTGCCCTTTGCAAACATTGCACCCTTCTGCTTGATAATATAGCGAAAATCCTGCTTATATGCCTCGTTGGTGATAACGAGTGCTTCGCCAAAAAGTGCACCAACCTTTGTACCGCCTATATAAAATGCATCGCAGTTATCGGAGATATCCTTTAAGGTAAGGTCATTTTCCTCACAACAAAGTCCGTAGCCGAGTCTTGCACCGTCAATATACAGAATAAGGTTCATTTCACGGCATACGGTGTAAAGAGCAGTAAGCTCGTTTTTAGAATAAATTGTTCCGTTCTCCGTCGGGAAGGAGATATAAACAAGCTTGGGCTGTACCATGTGCTCCATTGTAGGATCTTCACGGTGAAGCTGCACTGCATTTTTCACCTGCTCGGCAGTGATTTTACCGTCCTTTGAAGGTAACGACAGCACCTTATGTCCGCAGGCTTCAATCGCACCCGTTTCGTGAACATTGATGTGCCCCGTTTCGGCACAGAGCACGCCCTGATGAGGTCTTAAGGCGGAGGCAATAAAAATAAGGTTGGTCTGTGTACCACCGACGAGAAAATGCACATCGGCATTGCTGCTGCCGATTTCATTTCTGATTTTTTCACGGGCAGCTTCGCAGTATTCATCCTCACCGTAGCCTGCGGTCATTTCCATATTTGTTTCGGTGAGTCTTTTTATAATTTCGGGAGTTGCACCCTGGGTGTAGTCACTTTCAAACCTAATCATAATGTTTTCCTTTCTGCTTATATAACTAAGGCTGTGTACTGATATATGATTGATTTTAAATACAATATTTAGTCAACTTACTTTGTATTACTGATTTCGACAACTTTAATTTTTATACATTACTTTAATCAGATTAAGTAAACGAATCTCTATCCCGTACGAACAACCCGTAAGGGTTGTA
>JAXJQQ010000102.1:0-6495 GCA_036311065.1 Acutalibacteraceae bacterium
AAAAACAACTCAGCAACCTTCTGGCTACTGAGTTTTGGTGCGAGAGACGGGACTTGAACCCGTACGAGCTGCCCCACACGCCCCTCAAACGTGCGCGTCTGCCGATTCCGCCACTCTCGCATATTTACTTGGCACTCACAAGTGCTTGTATACTATAACACCATCTTACACAAATGTCAATAGTTTTTTGATAATTTTTTTGCTTAATTTAATTATTATTTTTTTAAAAAAGATTGCCTCGCCATAACTGACGTCAGGCGAGGCTTGAACAAATCAAAGTTTAATCTGTATCGGCAGCATTACCGATGTTTCGGTTTCAATTGCACCTTCTTCAAAACAAAGATAATATTTATATTCAGAAGGTTCATAGAAGAATTCTTCGTCATGAATGGTAATTTCACATGTATAGCTACCGTCATCATTTTCTTTAACCGATATACCCGGTCTGATAGTCTGTATGTTAACCTTGCCGATCATCATATACAGATAAACATCACCTTTTGGTTCGGGAGCTTCTCCAAGGTCATCAGTGATTTCTACGGTTATTTTGTTGTCGTAGGTGTCATCAAGACCGTCGCTTACAGTATAATTATCAACGCTTACATAATATTTGCCTTCATCGTTTTTCGAACCGGGTGTATTCATTGAGCCTACAAGAATCGGATCTGTGGTATCTTCCTGAACTGTCGGTTTTTCCGTAGTTGTAACCTCAGTAGTGGTTTCCTCGGTTGTTGTAACTTCTGTTGTGGTTTCTTCGGTAGTAGTTTCTTCCGTTGTTTCCTCAGTAGTAGTCTCTTCGGTCGTGGTTTCTTCCGTTGTTGTTTCCTCAGTAGTAGCTTCTTCGGTTGTGATTTCTTCTGTAGTAGTGATAACCTCCGTGGTAGTTGTATCTTCCTTGCCGTCAGAAACACTTTTGACAACCAGACCCACAACAAGAGCCAGAACAATTACAAGTGCACCGATAATGAAATACCACTTTTTATCGGGGGAGGTTTCCTCCTCGGTATCGTCATCAGTGAAGGCTTCGGCAAAATCGCTTTTATCTGCGGCGGTAACACTCTGAGCACCGTCAGGACGTGGTGTTCTCGCAGCCTGAGTTCCCACATGATGTGTTTTTACGGGAGCAGGAGCGGGCTCAGCGACAGGGGCTGCAGCAAGAGCCTGCAGGTATTTTTCAAAGTCCCGTCTCATAAGGAAGGGGGCATCATATCTGTCAGCCGGATTGAAGGCTGTTGCCTTAAAGATAATTTTTGCAAGGTTATAGTCAGCGTTGGCTGGTCTGGGAAAAAGGTCGCCGCGAAGACGCTTGACCGTTGATTGCTCTCTGTCGCTGAGAGAAATCGGTGCAGGGAAAGGCGGTAGGAATGGACCTCTGTTATTGTTCAGAAGCTTGTATAGAACAACGCCGAGTGAATAAACATCGGAAGCAGAGTCATCCTGATTGCCGGATAAAAGCTCAGGAGCACTGTAGCCGCCTGCCTCATATTTTCTCTCACCTATATCACTTATGCCGAAGTCACCGAGCTTATAGTTTCCTCTCTCATCAACATAAATATTGTCAGGCCTTATATTGTGATGCATTATGCCTTCATGGCGGAAGCCTTCAAGTGCATTGCAAAGATCCCAACCGATTTTAATTACTTCCTTAGGCTTGATTTTATCAGCCTTAAGATAATCACTCAGCGGAGTGAGAAGCTCCATAAGCATTACAACATAAAAGCAGGAGTTTTCCTTGATTATACCGTAATCCTCAAAACGGACAATATTGCCGTTTTCCTTGAGCTGAAGCATTTTTTCCATATTAACATTGACCTCTTGCTCCAATGTGCAAAGGTACTCATCAACATTCATATATCTGCCCGAATCAATAGCCTTGCTTACCTCGTCGTTATTACGGGGAAATCTTACGGTCTTAAGGCACATATATGATGTAATACCTTCCTTAGTTCTGCTGACCTTAAAAACCTTCGAATTTCTTCCTTCGGCAACCTTGGATTCTACATAATATTCACCGAAAAGAGGCTCGGACTGCCTGAGCTTTTCTATTGTCAAACCAATCAACTCCTTTGACATAGCATATATATACATTCATAATATCATTTTTATACATTTAAGTCAAGTTAGTATAGCCTGACAAATGTGACTGTAGAATTTTATCATCCGACACTTAAATCAAATATAAAAAAATATATGGATAATTAAGTATATTATTAATTATTTTTCTATTGATTTAAAATAAAAAAAGATGTAAACTATAATAGATATATTTCGACCAATTTTTCACGGTAATATATACTTTAATATAAAGGTGACGGATTTTGAAAAAAATACTATCATTGATACTTGTTTTACTGCTTATCTCTGTTTACCCGCTTTATAACCTTGCATATATTATTACTAAAGCGGAAAGCGTAAAGACGGAAACGGCAAACGGTATTGCAATTCTGGAAAGCTACTCAGCAGCTGATGTTAAGGCTGTGGAAAAGAAAATAGCAGATTTCAAAAAGAAAAATGCTCTGCGCTATGGAGCAACACAAAAAGAAATAAAATTGGCACTGAAAAAGGTTGACAGCGGAAAAACAACCTACCGCAAGCTTTTTAAAAGCACTTATATTATGGGTGACTCACTCATGAACGGCCTTGAAATATATAATATTCTCAACCCCGACAGACTTATTACTCAGGTCAGTGCAAGCTTTACCCATTTTGACGAAAACTATAAGAAAATTGTCAGTGTGAACCCCAAGGTGCTTATTCTTCATTACGGAATCAATATGATAGGTACTACTGAGAACCATCGCAAAAGCTTTATAAGTAATTACACAAAGCGTATTAAAAAGTTAAAAAAAGAACTCCCCGATACAAGAATTATTGTAAGCGGTCTGTTCCCTGTTAACAGAAAAATCGCAAAAGCGGAACGATTTAAGAACATCGGCAGCTACAATAAGGCTCTTAACGGTATGTGCAAAAGCCTTAAGGTTGAATTCCTTGACAGTTCATCGGTTCTGAAGGCTCATCCCGAATGCTACGGAGCCGACGGAATCCACCTTAACAAGACCTTTTACAGCAAATACTGGTTGAGATTTATTGTTAAAGAAAAGGGGATTGTGGGATGAAGCAGTTTATAGTAAAGCTCAGTGAAATAGTAAGCATAGTATGTCTTGTTGCTTTTATTATGTTTGTAACAACAGAGAGTAAGGCGAGTGAAAAAAACGCTTCTGAGGTTGCAGAATCGGTAATCTCCGTTATGAATCTTGAAGGTACCTCTGAGCAGAAGTCAAAACAGCTGAAAAAGCAGTTTTCTTTTAATGCGGAGGATTTTGATTCCTTTGTATATTACAAAAGCAATGATGTTATGAATGTCAGAGAGCTTCTGATAATTAAAGTTAAGGAAGGCTCACAGACAAGTGCGTTTACAAAGGAGATTGAAAAGGTGCTCACTGATAAAAAGAACCTTTTTGAATCCTATGCACCTGAGCAGAGTGCACTTTTAGAAAAAGCAATAATTGAAACAGAACAGAATTTTATTTTTTATGCTGTAGGAGAGGATGTATCCTCAGCCTACTCGGCATTTGTAAACAGTTTATAATTCAGAGGTACAAAAATGGTATTCAGCAGCTCGGTTTTTTTATTTTTGTTTTTGCCCCTGACATTGGCACTATATTTCCTTCCCTTCAGCCGTGACAGGCAAAAGGAAACCCCAAAAAGGAATTTTGTGCTTCTGGCAGTGAGCTTGCTTTTTTATGCCTGGGGCGAGCCTACATATATAATTCTGATGCTGATAAGCATTTTTTTCAACTACAATATCGGTATTGATATTGAGCATCAGTTTAAAAATGACAGACCTGAAAAAGCAAGGCTAATTTTTATTATAAGTATTATCTTCAATCTTTTTGTTCTGGGATATTTCAAGTATGCGGGATTTGTAACAGATAATCTTAACAGTATTTTGGGCCTTACCATTGAAAACAAAGAGCTACCTCTTCCCGTAGGTATATCCTTTTATACCTTCCAGATACTTTCATATGTTATTGACGTTTATCAAAGGAAGGTAAATGCTCAGCACAAGCTTATACCCTTTGCATGTTACATAACTATGTTCCCTCAGCTTATTGCAGGACCTATTGTTCAGTATTCCGATATTGAAAAACAACTGACAGAAAGAAGAATTTCAAGAGAAAAATTTGCTGACGGTATAATCTTTTTTATAAGAGGACTGGGCAAAAAAGTGCTTTTTGCAAACACAATCGGTGCGGTTTATACCGAGGTCACCGGACTTGGCGACGACAATATCTCTATTGCTACGGCGTGGATAGGAATAATCTGTTATACGCTTCAGATTTATTTTGATTTCAGCGGTTATTCTGATATGGCTGTGGGACTTGGTAAAATGATGGGCTTTGAATTCGTCCGTAACTTCAATTTTCCTTACACTGCCATAAGTATTACTGACTTCTGGAGAAGGTGGCATATAAGTCTTAGCTCCTGGTTCAGGGATTATATATATATTCCCCTCGGCGGCAACAGAAAAGGCAATATAAGAACAATAATCAACATTCTTATTGTCTGGTCGCTTACAGGCCTGTGGCACGGTGCACAGTGGAATTTCATAGCATGGGGTGCTTTTTACGGAATTCTTCTTATTGCGGAAAAATATCTTCTTAAAGATGTGCTTAAAATTATACCAATTCCATTGAGAAGAGCTCTGACAATGTTGGTTGTTATTATCGGTTGGGTATTTTTCTCTGCCGAGGATATCGGAGGTGCAGCCTCTTATCTTCAGGCAATGTTAGGTACCGCAGGTAATACCTTGTTTGATTCAACGGCAAGCTATCTGCTTATGTCAAACGGATTCGGAATATTTATTATGGGCCTTTCAGCCTGCGGAGTTTTTGACGCTTTTCCAAAACCGAAAAACAAGAATGCACTTGTTATTGCCAACAGCTTGCTTTATACCGTTATATTCATCCTTTGTATTGCTTTTCTTATAAGTGAAACATATAACCCCTTCCTTTATTTCAGGTTTTAGGTCGGATTAATGCTACCTCAGGGAGAAAAAACAAATGAACAATTTACCCGAACAAAATATACAGCTTAATACGGAAAGCTCAGAAAAGAACGGAAACAGTGGCGTAAAAACAGTTGCCGTTATTCTGACGGTTGTGTTCTGCCTTCTTACGGCAGGCTTAGGCTTGTGCGGCATTTTTTCTCCGGATAAGGCCTTTTCGGAAAGTGAAAACAGAGTTCTTTCCGAAAAACCGGTTTTAACCCGTGAGGGCCTTCTGAACGGTAGTTATATGAAAGAGGTTGAAGCATATCTTTCTGATCAGTTTCCTTTCAGGGACGGTGCAATTTCACTCAAAACCTTTGCAGACCGCCTTATAGGTAAAAGGGAAGAGAACGGAGTCTACATCGGTAAGGACGGTTATCTTTTTGACAGTCAGACCGAATATATAAAGGAGGATAACAAGAAAAAGCTGAAAGCAATTGACAGCTTTTCAAAAAAACACAAATATACAGAACAGCTCTTTGTTCTTGTGCCGAACAGCTCCTTTATTTACAAAGAGAATCTTCCGTACGGTGTACAGCTTCCTGATCAGCAAAAGCAGATAAAAAAGGTTTTAGCTTCCCTTAAAACAGAAAATATGATTAAGCTTGATGCTACAAAACTCCTCCTCAGAGAAAAGGAGAAAGGTACGCAGCTTTATTACAGAACAGACCATCACTGGACCACAAGGGCTGCTTACAGTGTTTTTGAAGGTATTCTGAAAAAATGGAATATGACTGACGGAAAATCAGAGTATAAATTTTATCCCGTAACTGCAGATTTTGAGGGCACTCTTTCCGGTAAATCCGGCGTTTCGGATACGAGAGATATTATTGAAATCTGTGTTCCCGAAAAGGCTGAAGGTACCTACACGGTTAATTATGAATCAAAACAGATAAAAACAGCAAGTCTTTTTGACGAAAGCAAGCTTGCACAGAAGAATAAATATGAAGTATTTATCGGTGGCAATTATGACAAGGTTGTAATTGACACGGTTGTTCAGAATGATAAAAGTCTTCTTATTATCAAGGATTCCTATGCAAACTGTATGATTCCGATGTTCACACCCTGTTTTTCAAAAATTGTAATTGTTGACCCGAGATATCTTACAGACAGTATGGATGCCATTATGGAAGATGCGGATTTTACACACATTCTTTTTCTTTACAACCTTAATACTTTCCTCGGTGACACTTCAATTGTACCTGCTTTTGACGAGGATTAAAACCGCCATTATAACGAACTAAAAAAAGAAAAAAATTGAAATTATTTTCAAAAAAGCCTTGACATTTGTAGTTTTTAGTGTTATATTATACGAGCGCTTGAGAGAGTGCCAAGTAAATATGCGAGAGTGGCGGAATCGGCAGACGCGCACGTTTGAGGGGCGTGTGGGGCAGCTCGTACGGGTTCAAGTCCCGTCTCTCGCACCAAAACTCAGTAGCCAGAAG
>JAXJQQ010000103.1:0-6062 GCA_036311065.1 Acutalibacteraceae bacterium
CAACTTACCTTCCGCAAGAAGAGTAGAAAACACTACTTTCTTATGATTGAAAAGATGGTCCTTATAAATCATACCCCACTTACCTAAGACAACTTTTGCTTCTTCGGGCGGTAAACTAAGATTTGGAATCAGATAATCCCCGCCTTACATTACTTAAGGATATTATCATTCATAAATCTGAGCCTGCCTGCAAAGACAGGCTCATACTAATGTGTGTTAATCAATTTTCCCGACAAAACGGTAATAGATTTCAATATCTCTTGTTGGTTTCCCGTCGGTGTCAATTCTTTTCTCGTGAACTACTATTTTTTCAATCAGTTCGTTGAGAAGCGGTGCAGTAAGCTCATTGATTTCTGAATATTTGCTGATTAAGTCAACCCACTTGCGCACATTTTCCTCTGTGGTCTTTGTAGCTGTCAGCTTTTCTTCGTACTGTGATATTTGTTCAGCAAGCTGTATCTGCTCATTGCGGTACTTGTTTCTCAGCATTTCATAGTTTTCTTCATCAAGCCTGCCGCAAGCAAAATCCTCGTATGTCTTCACAAATAATCGGTCAACATCCTTCTTGCGTTTAGTGGCTCTCTGAATTTCTTTCTCATAATGCCTACGTTCCGTTTCTCGCTGTCTTTCACCCGACTGCAAAAGTCTGTCAAGAATCTTTTCCTGATTCTGATGAACCTCAAGCAGCCAATACTGTAATCGGAGCAACACCACACCGTAAAGCAATTTAAAAGGTGTGAAGTGTAGTGAGCATGCTGTTTTTCCACGCACACTGTATTTGTTACATCGCAAATACGGTGCCTGCTTTTTACAGTTTGCCGTACATAAAGTCCAACCGCATTCACCACAGAAAACTAAGCCTGCAAAAACATTGTCAGCACCTTTCTTTGACTGTCGCTTACGGGAGTTGATATGCAAGTGAGCCAAGTCCCACAAGTCTTTTGAGATAAGCGGCTCGTGTGTGTTTTCAACCCGTAACCATTCATCTTCGGTTGTCTTACGGTTTTTCTTGCTTTTGAAGGAAACCTTTTGACATTTGTAGTGGACAGTGTTTCCTATATAGAGTTCATTATCAAGAATACCTCTGACACTTACGAGTGACCATTGCCAACGAACATCATCAGGCTGATTTTCGAATTTAGATGCCCGTTCGCCTCGTCTCAGGTAACGATACCAATAGGGAGTGGGTATCTTCTCTGCCGTCAACTGTCTTGCTATTCCGTTCGGTCCCTTTCCGTGAGCCGCAAGCTCAAATATCTTTTTGGGTATCCAAGCGGTTTCTTCATCAATTATCAGTTTATTCTTTTGATTAGTGTCAATAATATAACCGATAGGCGGTGAAGGTGCGATATATTCTCCGTTGTTGAATTTTACTCGCATAGCGGACTTGACTTTCTTGCTCGTATCTCTTGCCACCATTTCATTGAGAATGTTACGGAAAGGTGCAATATCGCTTTCGCCCTTATCCGAGTCCACATCATCACTGATGGCGATATAGCGGACATTCTTTGACGGAAAATATATTTCCGTGTACTGACCTGTAAGAATATAGTTTCTGCCGAGTCGGGAAAGGTCTTTTGTGATAACACAGTTTATCTTACCGTCCTCAATATCGTCGATCATCCTTTGAAAATCAGGGCGGTCAAAATTTGTTCCCGACCAACCGTCGTCAATATATTCACCGACAATGTGAAAGCCTTGTTCCGTTGCGAAATCACGGAGCATTTTTCTTTGAGTGCTTATGCTTGAGCTTTCACCGTAAAGCTCATCATCACGGGAAAGTCTGCAATACAAAGCTGCGTTATACATGCGTTGTTTCAAAATTTACCTCCTTTTCCGAAAACAACCACACTATATTACGCTGTTTACAGTTTTCATTATAGCATAGCGTTTTCGTTTTTTCTACATCAATTAAGAATTTTTTAATTACAATTAGCATCATATTTGATTGTACTTTCCACCAAATCTACAACTGAATTTTTGGTATTAGCAAAGATTTCAGTGAGGCATACACGGTCATCACCGTCTATATAATAAAGCCTACCGTCCTTTTCAATGGTGTAACCTAATGTGATGCTCTTATCCTTTGGCGGACATTTTGAGATAATAATACTATCGAATACTTTATTATTCATTTATCTGTTCCTTTCGTTTTTATTTTTTTGCCTGATAATATTTTCTTCCCGGCCGGTTTTGAAGATTTCCTCAAAGAAGCTCTTTACCTTTTCGGGCATCAGCTTCAAGGCTTTCAGATAGGGAGCACAGATTTGTTCAAGTTCATACAGTCTTTCACTGAGTCTGTTTATTCGGCTCTGTAAATCCCAATTCACTTCCCGAAGCCTTTTGTTTTCACGCTCAAGGTCAAATATTTTTCTCCTTTCCGCGACGGACTGCTTTGCCATTATACTTAAATCTTCAAAATCCTTTGCAGAAACCGTAACCTTACCCGTTATAGACTTTTTACCCATACTGTCTATCTCCATAAATGTTTTGTGTATAGTATGAATATTCTCATAATGAATTTCTTCCTTTTCAACCTGACTTTTGATTTTCTCAAGCCGTTTCTTATCCTGCTGTATTTCATATTGCAGACAGGACAGATGCTCAGCCGTACTGCCTTTCTCACCACGGATGAAATCATTGAACCCGGCTCTTTGCATATGGTTGAAGAAATCATCCTGCAAGATACTGTAAGACGGAATCAGCACCGGCTTGCCTTTTTCGTTGAATACAACATTACCATTTTCATCAACTGCCTGAGGTGACTTCCATTTCTTTGAATGGCTTATCTGATTGACGGTTTCTTTAACAGTTCCTACAAGTGATTTATCCTTGCATCTCTTTGTCCAGAGAATTTGTTTCTCCACAACAGGCAGAGCAACAAGGTGCATATGATAGTGATACACAGGTTTTCCGTACTGTTCCGTGAGAGCTACATTCAGTTCATCGGCATGCATTACGGCAGAGATGATATTCTGCTCACCGTAAAGATTTACTGCGAAACGATAGGCTTCTGCATAAAACTCTTTTGCATATTCATAACCGCCGTGTGTTTCAAAGTAGTCTGTATTGACATCGAATATCATTTCATCAAAGACCTTTGCATCAGCCTTCAGACCTCGCATACAGACTTTCTTTTCGGCCAAGAGTTTATTCAGTTGTTCGTTATAGGTCAGTTCGCTGCAACCTTTGAAATGCACATTCATATTGCTACGCTCAACATCAACATTCATATTTGCATAGGTTTCATTCTTTCTCTCATTGTGCCTTTCACATTTACCGATTGTGTTTTGGGTATGAGTAACAACTCTTGCTACACTGTAGTTTTTCTTTGACATAGGTTTTACCTCCTTTCTGCATTACTGCTTTATTTGTTCCGCTACTTTTTCGAAAGTTCGTAATCCCACATTAGCCAGTGGCGAAGCCACGCCGCCAAGGTTCTGCCGTAGGCAGGTTCTTATGACACGTTCACTTTCTCCAAAGTGCGTAACCCACTATGACACTTTCAGCCTTAACGGCTGCAAAGATGTCAGTGGGCTCTGCGAGGCTCATAAACTAAAGTTTCTCGCTTATCAAGGGAGCGATAAACTTTAGTTGCGGATTACTCCGCAGACGAGCTTCGCTATGTAAGAGTGGCTGTAGTATCTTTATACCAAGGTGCTTTGGTGGGGGCAGTTATTATATAAATAAACTGCCTTCACTTATCTACGACATAAGTGCATACAAAATGTTCCAGTCTTTCAAAAAATTTGAAAAAACTTTTATTTTTTATGGCACCATAAACGGGACCACATTTTTATTTACAAAAGAATATGGCACCGTTTTTGAGCCATTATGGCTCAGTGTTTTTTTGATTGAGCCAAATGTTGAGGTTTTTGCTCAGATAGTATCTGCTTTTTTGAAAAACAAAAAAAAGCCGTCACATAGACAGCACAAATAGCGGGAGGACATTTCATCCTCTCGCACAGTTTGTACTGAAACTATGTAACGGCTTAAAATTAAGCTCTGATTGTCCGTATGTTACTGACCGAGTATCGGACTATACTTTTTTGGGTCAGATAATATGTGTTGGCATAAAACCAATAAGTAAAAAATTATGTGTTTCAGTTTGTATTCAGTTGTAGGGTAAATACATTATTTACCGATTTATAATTATATAGAACATTTGTGCGTTTGTCAATAAATTCTGAAAACTTTTTATTTTAAAAATTTTTAGCACAGAAGGTTTTCAGTTATCAAGAGTCGCTTTGCTTCTTCTCTTGACAACAAAAACATTCTGTGCTCTGTGGGAATTACGAGGGTGATACCCTCACTCTATAACCTTAAGGTTATCATTAAAAATTATCTCTTCAGCGACATAGCTTGATTGCAATTCGTTTAAAATTCCCCGACAGATTGCTCTGCCGGGGATGAGTTGGTTTATATGCTTAATAATGAGCCGCACCGCATTCGCAAGTGGGGTTTATTTTGAAAAGTTTTGAGAAGAACTGAACAATCTTCCAAAGAAAGCCGAGAATACCGCCCTTGTGGCAAAGATGGTCACACACTTCGTCTGTGGGTTCATCAGGTGTGTCGGGTGTGGGTTCTTCGGGAGCGGGCTTTTCGAATTCGTGTCCGCAACCGTTATCACACTTATAGTCACCGTCAGCATCCTTGTGTTCGAGAGCGGGAACAATTTCCTGTTCAACCTTATAGTCGCATCTTGTACAATGTTCACCCTGTGTAAGACCTGTTTCGCCGCACTTGGGAGCAACTGCTTCGTCGATAACTATATCGTGCTTAAGAGCTTCGATAGCCTTTTCGTCTGTTGCACCGCAACCGTTGTCACAAGCTGCTACTTCCTTACCTGCTACACCGCACTTTGCTTCTTCTGTCACTTCGTACTTAGTGAAGGAGTGTTTGAGTGCATCAACTGTCTTTGTATCTCTGTCAAGCTCTGCGCCGCAATCATCACAGTAAACAACAAGGTCATAAGAGCCTGTAACATCACACTTGGGAGCAACTTCGTTTTCTTTTACTGCTTCAAGAGGTGTGTGTCCGTTTTCAGGAAGTTCAACATAAGTTGTGTAAGTACAAGCTGTGCAGTATTCATAAGCTTCCCAGCCTGTTTCTGTGCAGGTGGCAGCCTTTGCACCAACCTGAAGGATTTCGTGTGATGCAGGAATTTCTTTATATGTTGTGTAATCACACTCTGTGCAGTATCCATAAGCTTCCCAGCCTGTTTCTGTGCAGGTGGCAGCTTTTTCTTCAACCTGAATGATCTCGTGTCCGACAACTGTATCTGAATTATAAACACGCCCATTCACAGTTGCTTTGCAACAATATGATTTTTTACATTCGGGATTTTTTAATGCTTTGCCTGTTTCACCGTCGAGTGCTGTTTCTCTGATAATAGAGAATTCGAGCTCAATGCCCTCTATGTCCAGCATCTTTGTAGAAACAGTAATTGTTTTATCAGCATTGAATTTTATTGTTTTAGATTTTTGTGTTTGCGTCAAAGTTAAATACTCGTTACCAATGGCTAAATGAGCAAGATCTACATCCGAATCTGTTGAAACCTTTAATATATCGCCTGCTTTAAAATTATATGTAAATAAATTTGAAAAGCTTTCAGCAACATATGTGCCGATAATTTCTTCTTCAACCTCATACCATTGGAATGTTGCAGCAGGGTTGTTGAAATCAACCGTAAAGCAATTCTCTGCAGAGGGTTGCTGTGTGAAAGCATTTTTGGCAATATAGATATTCACATCACCTGTTGCTTCATCATACTCTGTTTTTTCATGGAAGTTATTATAATTTGTAACTATATTAAGTTTATATTTTTCAGCTTCGTCTGCAGAGCTGACGCCTTTTAAAATATCAAATTTGCCTGTACTCTCGGCTTCAACATCTGTTTCCAATGACTCTCCTGTATAATCAGTTACATCGATATTAATTTTCTTAACATCAACATAACTTCTCAGACTCAGCTTAATCTGAGCATAACCTTCGCCACTTTCAAGAACTACATCGCCAAGCACTACTGTTTTATCTATGGTGTAATCACTACCGACAGATAC
>JAXJQQ010000104.1:0-20424 GCA_036311065.1 Acutalibacteraceae bacterium
TAAGCACAATTCCGTTTTCTTCCTTTTCAATATTTAATATTTCAGAAGGTCTGTTCTGAATTGCAGGGTTAAAACGAAAATCTGCAATTTCAGTTTTCGAAACAGTTTTCTCTTCATTTTTCACTTCAGCCTGCATAAACTGTGGGAAGTTCTGACTGTTTGCAGTTATTGCCACTTGAATCAACTCACTTTAAAATACTTATTATTTTTAATTATTATATCACATATATCATTCCATGACAATGTGGAAATTCTGCTAAAATTATTGACCGAACTTTTTAAGAAATGCACATAATTAATCTGAACGCGCTGACTAAAAAGATGATTGACATCCCGACAAGCTTTTCATTAAACAAAAAACAGCAAGTCTCTGCTGAAACCTGCTGTTTTTTATTGGCGGAGAGTCAGGGATTCGAACCCTGGGTGAGTTTCCCCACACAGCATTTCGAGTGCTGCACCTTCGACCACTCGGACAACTCTCCGTATATCAAGCCTTTGTATTTTAACAAAAAAGCCGTGCTTTGTCAATAGAGATATTTTTATTAATCAGTGTATTGAAAAGAAATTCTTTTATGTTATAATGTAGAAAATAATTATTTTTGAGGATGTGTACATATGCCTTATATTTTCGCTCACTTTAAAGAAAAAATCACCTCCGACGGTGAACAGGTTTATTTTGCTGTCAGCCCTGACGGCTATAACTGGGAACAGCTGAACGGCGGCAATCCCGTGCTTGAAAGTAAAATCAGTATGAAAGGCTGCAGAGATATTGAGCTTGTCCGTTTGAAAAAGGGCGGTTTTGTGATTCTCACAACAGATGAATCAATTTCTTACCGTCTTGATGATGAACTGAAGGTTGATTGGAGTATTGTCAATAAAACGGGCAGTCACGGCTTCTGCTTCTGGAGGTCTGATGACCTTATCAATTTCTCCGAGCAGAAAATTTTACCTTTAGGCAGAGACGATTTCGGCTGTATGTGGGCACCTGAGGTCTTTTACGATGAAACTGAAGAGGAGTACCTTATTCATTGGGGCTCAACGGTAAAGCAGGATAATTACACGCATATGTCAATTTATTATTCAACCACAAAGGATTTTGAATCCTTTACAAAGCCTCGTCTTTTCTTTACTAAGTCAAATGAAATTCTTGACACTCACATTAAGAAAATCGACGGCATATATCATCTGTTTTATAAGAATGCCCATAATCCCGGTATGAATATGCACGCCGTTTCTGAAAATCTTTACGGTCCTTATATCCACGATGAAGAGTTCCAAAAGCTTATGACTGAGCTCCCGAATCCCGGATGCTATGAGGCGGCAACAACCTATATTCTGCCTGACGGAAGATGGTGCCTTATGCTTGACTTTTTCGGTTGCCCGAGACCTGAAATGGGTTATGTGCCTTTTGTCAGCGAAAAAGCAGGTGACTGTAATTTCAGAATGTGCAAGGAAGAATTTTCCTTCCCTTACGGCTTCAAGCACGGCAATATTCTTGAAATTACTGACGAAGAATACGAAAGACTTAAAAAACATTATAAATAAAATCAACGGTCCGTTACATTTTGTGTAACAGACCGTTTTCTGTATTCAGTTATTATTCAGCCTTTTCGTTTCTCGCTCTCATTTCAAGCACCTTTTCGTGTACCTCTTCCTTCTTTTTGCCTGTAAGCTTATAGAAGAAGAAGGGAACACCTGCAAGGAACATCATAAGACCGTGTATAATTGTGTAGAAGAACAGAAGCATAATCTTTGTGTCCATTGTCTGTGTGGGCATTGGAACAAGGTCGGTGGGCTGAATGTAATGGATAATTGAATTGTCACCGTAAAGAATCAGGGGAGCAAGGGTGCTTGCAATTGTACCGCTTATCAGTGTGCCGATTGAAATAACAAAGGGCATTGAAGCGTCAAGACGTTTGCCTGTTTTAGCTTCAATATCTTCAAGAACGTCAGCCTGGAACATAAGCGGCAGAAGGTTTGAAGCACCGAACTGAAGACCAACAAGGAACAGACAGGCAATAAATGCAACAACAAGTGCAGAATTTCCGCTTTTGAAATAAAAATATCCTACGGTAAAAGCAATAATATTTGCACAAATAGAATAAATACCGCTTCCGATGTAAAGCACCTTGGAGTTGAATTTTTTAAGAAGGAAGTTGATTACAAGCATACCGACCGCAGTACCGATACCGATAGGCAGAAGAATGAATATCTTTTTGGAGGGGTCACCGATGATTGCAATTGCAAGGAAGCCTTCCATATAGGTTGAAATGCCGCGGAAGCTTTTAAGGAATTCTGAAATAATAATTGTCCATGCATATTTGTTTGTAAGAATATCCTTGAAGCCGAGAAGGGGATTCTTCTTTTCGGCTGAATAGGTTGTTCTCTCTTTTGCAATTTTCATACCGAGAAGAACGGTTATAATACCGATAACGCCGCAGAATGCCGCACAGATTATGTACTGTAAGCCCTCATTGTTTTTCCATATAAGACCGATGATAAGAAGGAAAAGCATAGGTGCTGAGTTGCCGACGGCAGAAGCAATACTTCTGAATGAAAGCACCTGGTCACGCTCTTTCATATTGGGAGACATAACGTTTGCAATCATATTAATGGAGTTACCGAAGGTGCAAAGCACGCCCCACAGAATACCGATTGTAATAACATAAATCATAAGGATTGTGCCGGAGAGTGCAGGCGGTGCCCAGAAGGTGAGCATCATAACAACACCCATCGGCACGGCTACAAGCATTGCAATCGGTCTGAACTTACCGCTTTTGCCCATTTTTCTGCCGTCAATATACATAACGATAAAGAAGTTGAGAATAAATGGAACAATAGCTACAATAGCATTGAAAAGTGAGGTCTGTGATTCTTCAAGCTTAAGAACATTAACAAGGTAGGTGTTTCTGTTTGCACCAACAACACCTGTCATTGTTGTGTAAAAGAAAACACCCATAAGGTACAGAATAAATTCTGCAGGCTTTACGTGCTTTCTTTCTTCGGGTTTAAGGTTGTAATCTGTAATTTCTTTCATATTAATTCTCCTGAAAAATATTATTCTTTAAATTCAGCATACCAGGTAAAGGTAAAGCTGTCGTTTGCATTTACGGAATTAATTGCATCCTTTTGTGAAAAATCCGCTTTCTTTTCCGTCGAATCATTCACACCGCACCAGGGCTCTATGCAGACATAAGGTGCACCGGGCTTTGCCCAAATGCCGAGATAAGGTGCATTACCGAGGTTGAAGCTGATTTTTCTTTCACTGCTTTGGCTTATGAGTGTAATGTTATCTGATTTCACGCCCTCAAATATAAGTGCATCCTCTTTGAAAATATCCTCGGTAATTGTAATTTCCCTTTCATTTTTCAGTAAGGGTGTTGTCTCAGGAAGTCGTAAAGAATTAACAAGGTCAATTTTAATTGTTTCAAGAGTTTCATCCCTGTCAAAAATAAGCTTATCTCCGATTTCACAGTTGAATGCCGGGTGAGCACCTATTGAAAAATACATTACACCGTCATTCTTATTGATTATCCTGTGTTCAACTGTGAGTCTGTTGCCGTCAAGAATGAATTTTACAATAAGGTCAAAGCAATATGGGTAGCACTTTAATGTCTTTTCATTTTCAGAAAGTCTGAAGGAAAGAGAATTATCTTCCTTGCCTATAAGCTCCCAATCGTTTCTTCTTGCAAAGCCGTGCTTTTCCATTTCATATACTTTACCGTTAAGGGTGTACTTATCTTCAATCAGCCGTCCTATTATGGGAAACAGAATCGGTGATTGGCCTGACCATATATCGGGATTTCCCTGCCACAGATATTCGTAAGAGCTGCTTTTTGATTTAACACTTGTCAGCTCACAGCCGAATTTTTTAACTGAAATTTTCAGCACTTCATTTTCAATTGAATAAATCATCTGTGTTCCGCCTTTCTTCGTATTGAATTTATCTTATATCATCTTTTGCATTTTGGCAAGGAAAACAGCGTTTTTAGTCCCGATATTCAGCTAAAAAAGAAATATGCACAAATTTCACTCGCTTTTTTTGTAAATAACATAAAAATGAAAAATAAACCTTTATTTATTTACTGCAATGGTATATAATACTATGGAAAAATTATACAATGGGGGAAACATAAATGGCAAGAAACCATGAAGTAACAACCAAACACAATCTTCTGAACCCTGACGGTACACTTGCTGAGCCGGGCTGGTCAAAGAGCCTTATTCAGACTTATAACAGAGAAGACATAGCTGCACCTAAATTTAAAATCAAAGAATGGGACTATTATCTCATTCTTGCAGATAAGCACGCAGTTGCCTTCACTCTTTCTGATGACGGTTATATCGGAATGCAGTCCGCCTCACTTCTTGTTTTCGATGAAAACAATCCCTGGGAGCAGACAAGCTCAATTCTTAACTTCTTCCCTATGGGTAAGTATAAGCTTCCCCGCACATCGGATACGGGAGATATTCACTACCACGATAAAAAGCTTGACCTTGATTTTATTGTAACTCCCGGCAAAAGAAGAATTGTTGGTGAATACAGACAGTTCAAGGATGGAAAGGCTCTGAAGGTTGATATAACACTTGAACAGCCGCCTATGGACACAATGGTTATTGCAACTCCATGGAAGGAAAGCAAATCAGCTTTCTATTACAATCAGAAAATCAACTGTATGAGAGCATCAGGCTATGCAGAATTTGACGGTGTAAGATATGAATTCAATCCCGAAACTGACTTCGGTACCCTTGACTGGGGCCGAGGAGTGTGGACATATGACAACACCTGGTTCTGGGGCAGCGGTAACACTGTTGTAAACGGCAAGCCCTTCGGCTTCAATATCGGTTACGGCTTTGGTGATACAACAGCCGCTTCGGAAAATATACTTTTCTATGACGGTAAGGCTCATAAGCTTGACGATGTTACATTTAACCTCCCCGCTAACGGCTCTTATACCGATCCCTGGACCTTTACTTCAAGTGACGGACGCTTTGAAATGGACTTCAGGCCCGTTATTGACCGTAAGGCAAAAATCAGCCTGAAGGTTATTGAAACCGATCAGCATCAGGTATTCGGCAGAATGACGGGTAAAGCAATCCTTGACGACGGAACGGTTCTTGAAATCAAGGATGTTATGTGTTTTGCAGAAAAAGTAAGAATGAAATATTAATTGGAGGAATATAAAATGAAAGTTATAGTTGTTGGCGCAGGTGCTATCGGCGGTACTGTTGCAGTGCTTCTTAAGGAAAAGGGATACGATATCAGAATCAAGTGTCACATTCCCGAAATCAAGGAGCTTATTGAAAAGGAAGGCTTCTACCTTCACGGTGCAAAGGGTGAGCATCACGTTGATTTTAAGTGCTACCACGATGTTTCCGAATTCGGTGATGAAAAGTTTGACATCATCGTTATTGCAACAAAGTATGCACACGTTGCATCCTGTGCAAAAATGATGCTTCCTTATGTTGCTGAAAACGGTATTATTGTTGGTATGCAGAACGGTATTCTTACAGAAGAGCTTGCCGATATCGTCGGCAGAGATAAGGCTGTTGGCTGTATGATAGGCTTCGGTGCAACAAGAAATGCTGATAATGATGTTACAATGACAAGCCTTGGTGAATACTATGTAGGTATGCTTGACGGCAGAACAAACAAGGCTCTCGAGGCTTTTGCTGAAATGCTCAAGAGTGTTGTTCCTACACAGATTACAATGGAAATCAAGAGCCGTCAGTATTCAAAGCTTATCATCAACTCCTGCATCAATGCAGTTGCAGGCATTACCGGTAAAAAGCTCGGCGAAATCCTTAAGGATAACAGAGCAAGAGACCTTTTCCTTAATATTGCAAGAGAAGGTATGGCTGTTGCCAAGGCAATGAAAATCAAGGTTCCCAAGTACGGTCTTGTGCTTGAATACAGAATGCTTGCACTTGGAAACAACAAGATTTATAACGGTCTTTGCAAGTTTGTTGTGGGCATTGTCGGTAAGCTTTATTCAGATGTTAAGCCCTCAACCCTTCAGTCACTTGAAGCAGGGGAGATTACCGAAATTAACATTCTCAACGGCTTCTTTGTTGAAAACGGACTTAAGTACGGTGTACCTACTCCCGTTAACACAAAGCTTGTTGAAATGATTCATGAAATTGAGCGCGGAGAAAGAAAAATGTCCTCCGACAACCTTGCTGAATTTTAATTTTACATAAAAAAATACAGACTGCACTATCACGATGCAGTCTGTTTTTTTATTTGACTTTTTTAATATCGAACCAGAATTCAACGCCTTTGTCCGTGTTTATAACACCGTATTTTTCTCCGTGTAAATCCTGTAGCGTTGCAACAATGGAAAGTCCGAGGCCGAAGCGGCCTTCTTTTCTTGAATGAGATTTATCGGCTCTGTAAAAGCTTTGCCATATATTTTCTATATCAGTACCCGGAATAGGCTTACCTGAGTTATAAACACTTACACGGTAGCTCTGAGCGTTCGGGATTACTTTAATAATAAGCTTTTTATCAAAATCAATATGGCTCAATGCATTTGAAAGGTAGTTATTGAAAATGTTTGCTATAAGATCTGTATCACCGTAACCTGTAAAGCCTTCATCAATATAAAGCTCAGCGCTGATTTCAGCTTCTTCAATCTGAATCTGACGCTTTTCAACACAATCGTGTATCAGCTGTGAAATATTGAACTGTGTAAACTTCGGGTTATAACCGCCTGAGCCGTACTGCAGATATTCCATAAGCTTTACTACAAGTAAGTTCATTTTATTTGCTTCATCAATTATAATATCACAGAACTCTTCCGTTGAATCACAGCCGATGCCGTACTTCATTCCTTCAGCATAGCCCTGAATAATTGATATCGGTGTTTTAAGCTCGTGTGATACATTTGCAATAAAGGTTTTTCTTGCTTTATCAAGCTTCCTTTCTGTTGCAATGTCCATTTCAAGCTGATAGTTTTCGATTTTCAGATCTGTAAGTGCTTTGTTAAGCGAAGCCGAAAGTATATTGATGTTTTCACTCAGCTCATCAAGCTCCTTGATTCTGAACGAAGGACAGCTTTCGTCAAAATCCATACCCGCAATCTTTTTTGTTGTGCTTGTAATTTTTCTCACAGGCTCAGTGAAAAAGTTTGCGTAGTATATAGTCACGGCAAAAAACATAATAACCGCAAAAAGTGAAAGTGCAAAAAGTGCCCAGGATGCAATTCGTGCATTTTCCTTTATAACATCAATTGAAGAGTAAAGCACAATACCCGTATCGTTACCTAAAAATGTTCCGTAAACAATGTACTGTGCCGGTGTATAAAACTCCTGCCTTAACTCAAAGTAGCTGCCGTCATCCCTTATATTCTGTGTAAGGAGCTTCATTACTCGCGGCTTAAGCTCAGTTTTATTTATGTTGTTTTTGTCGCTGTTATAAACCGTATCATTACTCTGGGACGTGTATACAAGAACATCTCTGGGAGAGTAAATTTCAATATAAATATTTCTTTCGGTTTCGTATTCAGATAAAAGAGCAGGATATTTTTTGTCAGAAAAATCAATTTCTTCAATTTTTCTTGCTGTATCAAGCATATTTATTCTCATAGCAAGGCCGAAGATATCATCCATAAAAACAAACTGAATTACGGAAAAGATAATAAAACAGACAAGTATACCCGATAAGCTTGCAAGAGAATATCTGCTTTTTAAATTTCTTATATACTTCTTTTTTGCTTTCATCAGCAATCCTCAATCTTATAGCCGATGCCGTAAACGGTTTTGAGGTGGTTGTTGCCCCAGTCACCGAGTTTTGTTCTGAGTCTTGCAACATGGGAGTCAACGGTGCGGATGTCACCTGTAAAATCATAACCCCATATGCTGTCAAGAAGCTGCTCACGGCTGAATACTCTGCCTGGAGCTTCAAGAAATTTTTTAAGTATATTGTATTCCTTTAAGGTAAGGTCAATTTCCTTACCTTCAAGGCGTACCTCGTGGGCTTCATCGTTGAAAATAAGGTCACTGAACTTCTTTTCGTTTGAAACGGACACTGAGGAAGGGTTGGCTCTTCTGAGCAGTGCTTCAACTCTTTTAACAAGAATTGTAGGGCTGAAGGGCTTTGTAACATAGTCGTCAGCACCGGATTCATATCCCGTAAGCTCGTCAAATTCCTGGCTTCTTGCCGTAAGCATTATAACGGGCAGGGTGGAAGTTTCACGGATTTTTCTGCAAAGCTCCCATCCGTTGAGTCCGGGCATCATAATATCAAGGATAATAAGGCTCAGGTCGTTTCTGTTTTCTTCAAAAAGTCTGTAAGCTTCATCGCCGTCCTCAGCTTCAATTACCTCATAACCGTCTTTTTTCAAAAAGTCAGCAACAAGCTTACGGATTCTTGCTTCATCGTCCGCAACAATGATTTTATTCATATTTATCACCTCTGTGAAAATTACTGTTATGATAATAACACACATTGTTGCGTTTTACAATAAGAGAAATGAAATTTATTCATAATTTGTTTAAAATATTAATTTTATTTGTCTCAACTTAATGTCTTACTTTCTATATTATTATTGACACTTTGCAGTATTTGGTATAGAATATAAAGGATAATAAATTGCCTTAGGGCGGAACGGAGTTATTATGATTTATCTTAACAAAGACAGTGTATTCCATCTCCAGACTAAAAAGACAAGTTATGTTTTCAGAGCACTTCCCACAGGTCAGCTTGAAGGTATGTACTACGGCAGAAGAATCAGAAATGCCGATGATTTTACCTTCATTTACGATAAGCACGCTTCAGGCTACAGTAACAGCACACCTTACTGTCAGGAGGATAAGAGCCTTTCTCTTGACCATATTGCCCTTGAATATTCAACATACGGTAAGGGTGATTACAGACTCCCTTCAATGCAGCTCACTTCACACGATGATATTTTTACAACTGATTTCAAATATAAAAGCTCAGCAGTAACAAAGGTTAAGCCTGACCTTCAGGGCCTTCCTTCAAGCTACGGCGAAAGCGATACTCTTACAGTTGTTCTTGAGGATGCAGTTCTCGGTGCAGAGCTTCACCTTCTTTACACTGTTTTTGAAGACTGTAATGTTATTACAAGAAGTGCAAGACTTATCAATAAGAGCAAGAACCCCATCAAAATTCATAACCTTATGAGTATGCAGCTTGACCTTCAGAGAGGTAAGTATGTAATGCTTACCTTTGACGGTGCCTGGGCAAGAGAAAGATATAAGAATGAGCACATCCTCACCTCAGGTGAATGCTCAGTCGGCTCAATCGCAGGCTATTCCTCAAACAGACACAATCCCTTCTTCGCTATCCGTGAAGATGATTGCACCGAAGAAAACGGTAACTGCTACGGCTTTAACCTCGTATATTCAGGTAACCATATTGCAAGAACAGAAATTTCTACTCACGGTCTTCTCAGAATTCAGAACGGTATCAATCCCTTTGAGTTTGAATGGGAGCTCAAGGAAGGCGAAATGTTCGATACTCCCGAAAGCGTTATGACCTTCAGCCATGAAGGACTTAACGGCATGAGTCAGAATATGCACCTTTTTGTTAAGGAACACATTGTAAGAGGCTATTGGAAGCACAGAGAGCGCCCTGTTCTTGTTAATAACTGGGAAGCTACAACCTTCAGCTTCACTGAAAAGAAGGTTCTTGACATTGCTGCAGCAACTAAGGAGCTCGGCGGTGAAATGTTTGTTCTTGACGACGGCTGGTTCGGCAAGAGAAATAACGATAAAGCAGGTCTCGGCGACTGGTATGTAAATAAAAAGAAGCTCCCCAGCGGTATTGACGGTCTTGCAAAGAAGGTTAATGCAATGGGACTTAAGTTCGGTCTCTGGGTTGAGCCTGAAATGGTAAACCCTGACAGTGACCTTTACCGTGCTCACCCTGACTGGGCTATGACAACTGACAAGTACACTCCCTCTCAGGGCAGAAATCAGCTTACTCTTGACCTTACAAGAGATGAGGTTGTTGACTATATCATCAACACTATGACAGATGTTTTCCGTTATGGTAACATTGAATACATCAAGTGGGATAACAACCGCCACTTCTCCGATGTTTTCTCAAGACGCAAGGGTGCAAAGAACGGTGAATACTTCCACAGATATATTCTCGGTCTTTATAAGGTATGGGATGCACTTACCTCAAGATTCCCTGAAATTCTGTTTGAAGCCTGTTCAAGCGGCGGTAACAGATTTGACCTTGCAACCTTCTGTTATATGCCTCAGTGCTGGACAAGTGATAACACCGATCCTCTTGACAGAATGTATATTCAGACAGGTACTTCCTACGGCTATCCTCAGTCTGTTATGACAATGCACGTTGCTGCAGCTTACAGCTTTGCAAACTTCAGACATTCCACAATTGAACACCGCTTCAATGTTTCTGCATTCGGTCTTCTCGGCTATGAGCTTGACGTTACAATGCTTTCAAAAACCGACAAGGCTTGTGTTAAAAAGCAGATCGAATATTACAAGAAGCACCGTAATCTTCTTCAGTTCGGTGAATTCTCAAGAATCGGCGACATTTTCAAAAATGACAGAGCAATGTGGCAGATTACTTCTGCTGATAAGTCAGAGGCTATGTACGGCTACTTTGTAAACAGAGTAACTCCCAACTGGGGTAATGATGTTATCAAGATGGTAAATCTTAACGAAAACTTCATTTATCACCTTAATGTACGTCCTCAGCTTCTTCCTCTCAAGAAGTTCGGCGATATGATTAATGTACCTCTGCCCAAAAAGCTTGATGTTGAAGACGGTAAGCTCTTTGACTTCCTTTGCGAAACAATCAGAATCAGAACCGAAAAGGATGAATACACTGTTGGCGGCGATGTTCTTATGAACTCAGGCTTCAAGGCAAAGCAGCCCTTCAATTACAGCGGCTTCAATTTCTCTGATTCAAGAATGCTTCTTGATAACGACTCAAGAATTTACTATCTCAACAAAACAGGCGAATATACAGAATAATGAAGACCTATAATACATTTTCATTTCGCAATGAAATTGACTGGAGTCAGGTCCGGGAGGAAAAGCTTGAATTTTCTTCCTGGAATCCCGGCTGGTCATTCAATACATATTTTAAAATGTGCTTTCGCAAAAATGACGGAATCTATGTCAGAATGAGAACTGATGAAACAGACCTTGTTGCACTTTCACAAAACCGTGATGAGCCCGTCTGGCAGGACAGCTGTATGGAGTTTTTTATCTGCGCTGTTGAGGGCAGAGAAGAATACATAAACTTTGAAATGAACAGTGTCGGTGCTTATCTTACGGAATTCGGCAAGGGTAAAACGGACAGAGTCTTTCTCAGAACACTGACAGATAAGGCTCCGGCTGTAAGCACTCATGTTGAGCCTGACGGTTGGTCATTGGAATTATATATTCCATGCTCACTTATAAGCGAAGCGTATTCCGTCAATTTTGACGCAGGTCCTTGTGAAATTAAGGGTAATTTTTATAAGTGCGGTGATGAAACCGGTCACAGACACTATGATTCTTACACTAAGATGACAACACTGCCTCCCGGATTTCATAATCCTGAATGTTTTGCGGATATTAAAATCATTGAAAGGTAAAGCTTATGAATACTATTGAAAAAGAATTGATAGAGGTGTGCAGACACTTCTTTATTGAAGGTGAATTCCATTCCCACAAAGTTTTCACAGACGGGCATATTAATACTACCTATGTTGCAACCTTTGTAAACAAAGGAAGATTCCATAAATACCTTGTTCAGGGCATCAATGTTCACGTTTTCAAAAATCCTCAGCAGCTTATGGATAACATTGTTGGTGTAACAAAGTATCTAAGAGCTAAAATTGAGGAAAGCGGCGGTGATGCCGACAGAGAAACTCTTACATTCCTTAAGGCTGATAATGATAAATATTATCTTTATCACCTCGGCAAGTGCTGGAGAATTTATAATTTTGTTGATAATTCTTATACTATCAACAAAATTGAAAATAAAGAAGTATTTGAAAAAGCGGGTAAAAGCTTCGGCCTTTTCCAGAAGCGCCTTGACGGTTATCCCATGGAAACCCTTCACGAAACAATCAAGGATTTCCATAACACACCTAAAAGACTTGAAAATCTTGTCGCTTCCGTAAATATGGACACAGCGGGCAGAGTAAGTCAGGTTCAGGATGAAATTGATTTTGCTCTTGCAAGAAAAGCAGATGCAGAGCTTGTTCTCAATCTTCATAAAGAAGGTCTTATTCCTTTAAGAGTTACTCATAACGATACAAAGCTTAACAATATCCTTTTTGATGAAAAATCAGGGGACAGCATATGTGTAATTGACCTTGACACAATTATGCCGGGCTTCTCGCTTTATGATTTCGGTGACTCAATACGCTTCGGAGCCAACACCACAAGAGAAGATGATGACAACCTTGATAATGTAAAGGTTTCTCTTGAGTTGTTTGAAGCATTTACAAGAGGCTTCCTCAGCTCCTGTGCAAAGGATCTTAACGAAACTGAAATCAGGCACCTTGCTTTCGCAGCTAAGCTTATGACATTTGAGTGCGGTGTCCGTTTCCTTACTGACTACCTTGACGGTGACATTTATTTCAAAACTGCTTATCAGGAGCACAATCTTGTAAGAGCAAGAAATCAGTTCAAGCTCGTCAGTGAGATGGAAGAGCATATGGATGAGATGGAAGCAATTGTTGAAAGAATTTATAAGGAATTCGTATAAGTGAACCTGACGGAGCTGTATATTAACAGCTCCGTTCCTTTTTGCATAAAATAATAACGAATAATACTTTCGGGGTGATTTTATGCAAAAAGACCGCGATTTTCTCAGAAGACGACTTGAAGAAGCAATATTTCATTACTGGCTTTTAAAAAATCACAGTGAAAAAAATCCGGGGTATGAGCTTAGTGCTGATCTTGCTGATGATTATAAAAAGAAGTATGAGCATCTTATTAGAGAATATCTGAGACTTTTCTCAGAGGATTATTCTTAAAACAAAAATATATGAATCAATACAAATCAGATAAACAGTTCGGAAAGGGTTAAGAAATGACAGAATTTTTAATTAAAACTACCGATGTGGGTCAACATGGAGATGTAACCGTATTTTTGCAAAAAATTCTGAAAGCAGCTAAAAATACTGATGAAGAAAAAATAATTCGCTTTGAAAAGGGCGAGTATCATTTTTATGCTGATTTTTGCCCGGAAAAGACCTTGTATGCCTCCAACACGGATTCTGACCGTTATCCTCATAAAAGAGCGGCAATTGATATTTCAGATATTAAAAACCTTGTAATTGACGGTGGCGGCTCTGTGTTTATTATGCACGGTAAAATGATTGCCGTAAATATAACTGATTCGGAAAATATAAGGCTGCAGAATTTTTCGTGGGATTTTCCGACTGCCGGAACACTTGAAATGAAGGTTACGGACAGGGGAAAGCTTCATACAGATTTTGCTTTACCCAAAAGCAGTCAGTGGGAAATCAAGGGTAACAGTATTTTATGGTACGAGGTCAGTCCTTTTACCGGCCAAAAATATTGGTGCAACAAGGGACAAAGCGATTCTCACTGTGTTGTTGTGCATGATGCCGTCAAGCATAATGTGTCAAGATATCCCTTGTCTGACGGTCCTTTCTTTATGGTCAGAAAAATAAAAAGAATTTCTGAAAATATGGTTCGCATTTACTATTTTAAGTCGGTATCAAAAGCTCACAAAAAGGGCAGAATTTTTGAAATGTGCACAAGCTATAAGCGTGATTGTGTCGGGGCTTTTTTCGGTGAAAGTAAGAATATTGCTGTTAATAATGTAAACGTACATTATATGCACGGCTTCAGCTGGCTTACTCAGATGTGCGAAAATGTATCCTTCATCGGCTGTAATTTTGTGCCGCGTAAGGGTGCGGACAGATTTGCAACAAGCTTTGCCGATCACATTCATGTTTCAGGTGCAAAAGGTAAAATTATTATTGAAAGCTGTAATTTTTCTAACGCACATGACGACCCTATAAACATTCACGGCACCTATACAAGAGTTAAAAAGATGCTTTCAGAAAACTCCCTTCTTCTTGAATATGTTCACAATCAGCAGAACGGCTTCAAGCAGTACCATGTGGGGGATAAGGTCGTTTTTTATCTGCGGGAAAATCTTGAGCCTTTTATGAATGAAAGGGAGTTCACGGTTAAAAGTGTTACTGATCCGTTATGTGACGGAAACTCAGTTAAAGAAATGAAAGTAGAATTCACTGAGGATTTACCGGAAGAGCTTGCGGAAAAGAACAGATATGCCTGTGAAAATGTTACATATACCCCTGAGGTTTATATCGGTTCCTGCCGTTTTGAGTTAATTCCCACAAGAGGAATTTTATGCACAACAAGAAAAAAGGTGCTTATAGAAAACAATGTGTTTGACGGTATGACAATGGCGAGCATATATCTTTCCAATGATTGTAATGATTGGTATGAATCGGGTCCTATAAGAGATATGACAATCAGAAATAATGAGTTTTTTATCAGAAAAACACCTTTTAAAGGTGTAAAATCAGCAATTTATATTGATCCTATTGTAGCGGATAATAAAGGCTTATGCCCTCAGATTCATCGCAACATAAAAATTGAAAATAATGTTTTTCATATGGAGCACGATAATGCTGTTAATGCAAGGTACTGTGAAAATCTTACTGTAAAAAATAATGTGATTGACATTCTTAAAACTGAAAACAGTGATGAGGAGATTGTACCGTTCATTCTGCAGCATTGTGAGAATGCTGTTATTGAAAATAATAAATACGGTGCAGGTATAGTTTTTAGTGAAAATGGATAAATTGTTGTAAAACTTATACAAAATATTTCAAAAAGTATTTATCTTTATGTTTAAATACGCTATAATATAACTGTAAAAGTTAACTCTGAAAATTCTTCTCATTGTGAGAAGTTTTATATAGAAAGGAGCTGACGATATGAATATTACAGTTATCGGCAGAAAATGCACGCCAAGGGATTCCTTCAAGGAAAGAGCAGAAAAACGCCTTAAAAAGGTTGAAAAGTTCTTCGGCTCAGATGTTGAAGCAAAAGTGACTGCAACAGTTGAAAAAAACGAACAGATTGTTGAGGTTACAATTTTCTATGACGGAATGATATTCCGTTCCCAGGAAAGAGCACAGAATATGAACGATGCTCTTGACCGTTGTGCTGATTCAATTGTTCGTCAGATTCGCAAGAATAAAACTAAGGTTGAAAAGAAGCTGCGTTCGGGAGCCTTTGAAGCCTATGACGCAATTGACAGCTTTGAGCCTGAGGATAATTATGATGTTGTCCGCTCAAAGGAAATTGTGCTTAAGCCTCAGAGTGTTGATGAAGCTATTCTGCAGATGAATCTTCTTGACCATCAGTTCTATGTGTTCCTTAACTCCGCCAACGATAAAATATGTGTTGTTTATGCAAGAAAGGACGGAGGCTACGGTTTAATTATTCCTGATAGTGATTGATTTATCTTTAAAAATATGTTACAATTTATCCGCCGTATTATACGGCGGATTTTCTTAAGGTGACAGCAATCGAACCGAATAAGTCTTAAATTTCCGATTTTCAGCACCTTTGTGAATTTTTCGTCTCGCAATACGCGAGTATTGCTTCACCGAATAAATCCCCAAATGCACTAAAACTTGAACATTTAATGTCCTTCGGAGTTTAATGCGAGGAGATTTTTATCGTAGCAAGGCAAAAAATGCAGAAAGGCTGGCGCCTTTCAAGGCTTTTTAACGATGCTATGGTTAAAATATACCGCATTAAACCTTATTAGGTTCGACTGCTGTCACCTTATGCGAAAGTAGGTAAAATATGAAAATAAATTTTGTAATTCCGTGTCTTCTCGGTCTTGAAAAGCTTATTGCAGATGAAATGAAGGACCTCGGTGCTGAAAATGTAGTGTCCGAAAACGGCAGGGTTTTATTCTCAGGCGATGAACATATTCTTGCAAGGGCAAATATATGCTCCCGTTATGCTGAAAGAATTCAGATTCTTGTGGGCACCTTTGATGCACTCAGCTTTGAAGAGCTTTTTCAGGGAACAAAGGCTCTGCCATGGGAACAGTGGATTGGTGCATACGATGCTTTCCCCGTTAAAGGCTACTCCCTTAACTCTGCACTTTTCAGTGTCAGCGACTGTCAGTCTATTATAAAAAAGGCTGTTGTTGAACGCCTTAAAGGTAAATACGGCATTTCCTGGTTTGAAGAAACAGGTCCCGTTCATCAGATTCAGTTTTCTATTATGAAAAACAAGGTCAGCCTTCTTCTTGACACCTCAGGCTACGGCTTGCACAAAAGGGGATATCGCCTTGAATCTAACGGTGCACCTATGAAAGAAACCCTTGCTGCTTCTCTTTGTAATCTTGCAAGGCTCAGACCGTATCACACTCTTTATGACCCCATGTGCGGCTCAGGTACTATTCTTATTGAAGGTGCAATGATGGTAAATAACATCGCTCCCGGTGTCAACCGTAATTTCACTGCTGAAAGATGGGATCAGATTGACGAAAATATCTGGCTTGAGGAAAGGGAGCGTGCACGCTCATTGAAAACTACCGACAGTCAGTTCGTCTGCTACGGTTCAGATATTGACGAAAAAAGCCTTGAGGTTGCCTTAGCCAATGCAAAAAGAGCAGGTGTTGATAAGTACATCACATTTGAAAAGCGTGATGTTAAGGATTTCTTAAAGCAGAGCGAAAAAGGTACTGTAATCTGCAACCCTCCTTACGGTGAAAGACTTCTTGACCTTAAGCAGGCAGAAGAATTATACAAGGTAATGGGTAAATGCTTTAATCAGGAAAGAGGCTGGGCATATAACATTATAAGTCCCAGTGAGGATTTTGAAACCTTCTTCGGCAGAAAGGCTGATAAACGCCGTAAGCTTTATAACGGTATGATTAAGTGTCAGCTTTATATGTATTTCAAATAAGGGGGTAAAATGATGCTTGTTCTTTGTTATCCTAAATGTACAACCTGTCAGAAGGCACTTAAATGGCTCGACGACCACTCTGTTCAATATGAGGTCAGAAATATAAAGGAAGATAACCCTACAATTGAAGAACTCACCGAATGGTACAATAAAAGCGGTCTTGATATAAAGCGCTTCTTCAACACAAGCGGACTTCTTTATAAATCAATGGAGCTTAAAGATAGGCTTCCCGGTATGTCCGACGATGAAAAGTTAGCCCTTCTCAGCACTGACGGTATGCTTGTCAAAAGGCCGTTGATTATATCAGAAAAAGGCATTTACACGGGCTTTAAAGAAAAAGAATGGCTTACACTTCTTTAAGCTTCATATAATGTTTATAGTGTAAATTTAAAATATAAAAAAGGAGGATTTTACATAATGAAAAATATGAAAAACATACTCTGGGGACTTGTTCTTATTGTTCTCGGTGTACTTATCGGACTTGATACCTTTGAAGTTGTTGATATCAACTTCTTCTTTGACGGTTGGTGGACTCTGTTCATCATAATTCCCTGCACAATTGACCTTTTCAGAGGCAGAGACAAAACCTTTGACCTTCTCGGTATAGCAGTAGGTATTTTCCTTCTTCTTGCCTGTCAGGAGCTTATTACCTTTGAAATGCTTATGAAGCTTATGCTTCCCACTATCCTTGTTGTTGTGGGTATTTCACTCCTTTTCAAGGACTCCCTTTTCGGCGGTAATGTTGCCAAAAAGATCAAGGCTCTCAATCAGGGCAAAATCAGCGGCAGAGAATACACAGCTACCTTTTCAACACAGCATGTGAACACAGTTGATGCTGAAATTCTTGAATCTATGGATATGACCGCTGTTTTCGGCAGTGTCAAGTGTAATTTTGAAAACGCTGTTGTGAATCACGATATCGTAATCAACACCAATGCAACCTTTGGCTCAATTGAAATTATTGCACCTAAGGGTGTTCAGATTGTTACAAAGTCCACCTCAGTTTTCGGTGGCGTTTCAGATAAAACAGAAACAGTTCAGCAGGATGCAGGTCTTCCCAGAATTTATATCAATGCTACCTGTCTGTTCGGAGGAGTTGATGTATTATGACATCCTTTCAGCGTGTAATAAGAGACCTTGCAAATATATTTGCAATTATGCTTATAGCAGGCATATTCATCGGCTCAGCAGGTCTTATGCTTGTTGTGACCGGTGGTGTTTCAATAAAAAATTATGTTGTTGAACAGCAGCAGAATATTGATTTTTCTCAAACCTATGAAAACATTGATGAAATAAAAATTGAGCTTGCATCCTCACATCTTCTTATCCGCAGCGGTGATGAGCTTAAGGTTGAAACCAACGACGGCTCTATAAAAACAAAGGTTAAAAAGGATACTCTCAGAATTGAAGAAAACGGAAAAATCCTTTCTCTTTTCGATGATACAACGGTTATTCTTTACCTTCCTGAAGGCAAATATTTTGATAAAATTAATATTGAAGCGGGTGCGGGCTCTGTAAATATTGAAAAGCTTCTCAGTAAAAAGCTTGAGCTTGATATCGGAGCGGGGGAGACCGCTGCACAGTATATCAATGTTCTTAATAATGCTGAAATCGACCTTGGTACGGGCAGCTTTAATGTTGATGATTCGGATATTAACAACCTGAGTCTTGATATAGGCGTTGGTAAATGCCGCTTTAACGGTGACTTTACGGGTAAAAGTAAAATCGATGTAGGTATCGGTGAGTTTATAATGAATACAAAGTCACCCATAAGCAGCTACACCGTAAATGCAGAAACGGGTATCGGTGAATTCACAGTCGGTAACGACCGTATCAACGGTGAGTGCACAATCGGTACGGGTGATAATGTTCTTGAAGTTTCCGGTGGTATCGGAAAAGTTGAGATTGGTTTTGCTGAATAAAAAAATCAAGGCGTGCTACACATTTGTGCAGCACGCCGTTTTTTTTAAAATTATTCAAATGTTATTGAGTTTACCCACAAGTCGATTTGCTCATCATATGTTTCCATATTTTCTATATCTGTAGAAAACTGTATCAACCAGAAGGATTTATCGGTTTTATACGCAAAGGCTTCATAATTGTATTCAATATCTTCATCCTGATATGTAAAATAAGAAATTCCGTCTTTTGTGGTAATTTCAGCATCGGACTTTGATCCGTTTTCTAAAACGAGTTTGCAGTATTCTTCGGTTGAATAATCTTCAAGACCTTCCAAAACAGCAAAATCTTCCTTCATAACAAGAACAACGACATCTCCGCTTGAATAAATAGCATCATATCCGTCTGCACTTGTTTCAATAAATTCATCAGTCAGAACAATGCTCATTTCATCACATGTGAAGGTCTCCGCCACGGGCTCACTTCCGAAGAAGACGGAAGCAAAACCAAAGATAAATCCTATAACTGCGGCAACTGCAAGAAGAATGAGGTATTTCTTTTTGCTTTTTTTACGGTTTAAAAGTGCTTCTTCGCTTGTGTTGTTATCAAAAACAAAAATATTTCCGTTTGTAAGGTTATATCTGTTTGCACCTGTGAGATAAATGTCATCTTCACCTGCAGGAAGCTCATATAAATCATTGCTGATGTTTTTACTAAACCTATCGGCTGCGGCAAAAACTCTTGCTGCCTCATTACCAATAGTAAATGATTTTTCTTCACCGTTTTTAATGTTACCAAGCTTTCTGCAAGGCACACTGTTTATAACTGTATCGCCTGAAATCGGGTCTTCAATATAAATCTTTGCACTTGTCATCCAGCCTACATATTTTTTAGCTCTTTTAATTGTTAATGTTCTCATATTTTTTTACTCCTTTTTTTATATCATATCATAAGTTCATATTAAATACAACATCTGTAAAAATTTTCACCCCGCGTTCCAATAAAAAAAGTGCGCCTACCGAAGTAAACGCACTAAAAACGCAAACTCCGATAGTCGCCAAACTAACTTTATGTGAAATGGGTGTAACCACAATAACATAAAAGGAATTTGCGTTTTTAACAAATTCAATAATGCTATTGTGGCGCAAAAGGATAAACTTATCCCATAAATAGATAAATTACACCCTTGTTTTTCACATATTCAGTTAGTTTGGCATATTCAGTATAGCATAACATATGGGAAAATACAAGATGAAACAACATAAAAGTAAAAATATGTTTGAACCTGCAAAGGCCCTCTTGCGGTGCCCAAAATTTCTTTGTGCCTTGTAGCGGCACAGAAATTATGACCGCTGTGCCATAATCGCACTCCCTTCATCCGCCACCGGCGGCGGTCGTGCTCTATGCCCCGGGTTACACCTGTCGGTTGCAGTGTTTTTAAATAAAAAAAGTACTCACCAAAAGGTGAGTACTTCGTTCTGGTTGCGGAGACAGGATTTGAACCTGCAACCTCCGGGTTATGAGCCCGACGAGCTACCGGGTTGCTCCACTCCGCGATATATCACTTTCTCAAGTGCTTTGTTATTA
>JAXJQQ010000105.1:0-32799 GCA_036311065.1 Acutalibacteraceae bacterium
GTGGATTGTTTTTAGCTTCGAAGTCCGAAGTCGGGTACCGAATGCGAAGCATTGGGTCGACAAGGATGCAGGATTTGCGAAGCAAAGCCGTGTCCCGTCATCTGCACCAACATCTCAGTAACCGAAAGGCTGCTGAGATGTTTTTATTAAAACAACAGAGATGTCAGGGCAATTGCCTTAACATCTCTGCTTTATTTATTCCTGATCAGCTGTTGTTTCTTCAGTCGGGTTTTCAATTTCCGTCTCTGTTTCCTCATCGGTATCAGCCTGCATATTTTCATATGTTTCTTCAACCGTCAGATAACTGAGATCATCCTCTGTGAGAAAGTCCTTTACTCTTTTGTAGTACTTGTCAAAGGCAAGGTCCCAATCAGAATAATCTTCATTGTCCCTTTTATCTTCAAAACCGTAATTTTCAACAAGATACCTTGCAAAAAAGTCTGTTACCTTGATACAGCCGTGGATATTGGCATGCTCATTATCGTATAAATCCGATGTGAAATCAAGGTTTATTTCCTCCACATAATCTCTCATATCAAGAACGTCAAAGCCTCTGTCTTTAACAATATCGACCATTGTGTTCATCTTACCCAAACGTTCCTGATTGGTAAGGCAAAGAGGCATTGCAACAAATAACACCTTAATTTTTTCCTCTTCACAGTAGTCCATTATATCATTTATGGTACGATTCAGTTCATCTGACAAGGGAATGTATTCTTCACCTTTCACCTTGCCGTCACTTACATCCGTCCTGAGCTCAAGGAACTGCTTATACCTGCCTGCACCCTTAAAGCTGTCGGGGCCTGAATTAAAATCATAAGAGTTAAGAACATTCCAGCGTTCATGAAAGCGTATAATCGGGAAGTAATATTCCATCCGCTCTGACAAGCTGAGTTCAAATCTGTTACAGATATAATTTATCATAGGAAACTTATTTACCGTTAAAGGATAATTATCAGTAAGACGATGAAGCTTAATATCATATTTATCAAGAACCGTTGTGATATTTACAATATAAAGAGCATCTGGCTGTTTTTTTATTGCATCCTTTATAAGAAATTCCGTTGCAGCAAGAGGCTGCATTGCATTGGAAAGAGGATAAACAGTTATACCGTACTCATTCCATGCAAGAGGTGCAGCCCAGAAGGTATACGTTGTACTCGGTCCGATAAAAACCGCATCAAGAGAGTTTTCTCTTTCAGCAAAAAAGCCTCTTATTCGTCTTGGGTCTCTTAAATCATCATCGCCCACAAGCAAGGATTGCAATGAGAAAAATCCGATAAGAAAAACCAGAACAAATATAATCTCTTTAAAAATCTTTTTACTTTTCATTATACTCCCTCAGTTTTCGTCTCAAGAGTTTACCGTTAAAGCTACGGGGTATCATATCAATCTGCTCAATAAAGCCCGGCACCTTATAAGGCTCAAGATTTGAAGCAAGATAATTTCTGAATTCTACGGGGTCAATGGCACTGCCCTTTTTAACCTGAACAAAAAGCTTGGGAACACTGCCTTTTATTTCATCACTGACACCAATACATCCGCAATCCTGAACATCAGGATGCTTTTTAGCAATATCCTCAATTTCATCGGGAGAAACCTTGTTACCGCCTACATTAAGAACATCGCCCTTTCTGCCAAGCAGAATAATATCTCCGTCTTCATCAAAATAAACCTCATCATTTGAATAAACTCCGCCGTTATAAAGGGCCTTTGCGGTTTCTTCCTCATCCTTCCAATATCCAAGCATATTCATAGGGCTGAAGGATGCAAACAGACCAACATTATCCTTTGAAGATCTGATTTCATTTCTGTTTTCGTCAACCACAATAATTTTAGCGTCATATGCCGCCTTGCCGATACACTGACCCTTTGCATTTTCAACATTGAAGTTGTATACGCAGATACATCCGCCTTCGGTACTTCCGTAAACATTGTAAAGACGGGAATTCGGCAGTAATTTGCATATTTTCTGCTTATCGATTTCGGAAAGAGGCGCAGAGCCGAACTGAATATAACGGATGATATCCTTATATTCATAAAACTTTTCCTTAGAAAAGCGTAAAAGAACATTCAACGCTGTGGGCACAAGGTCAATTGCCGTAACCTTGTACTTATCCATCATATTGAAAAAGCCCAGAACATTCATAACACCTGTTACAAGAACAACAGAAGCACCTGCAACCATATTTCCGTAATATCTTCTCAGGCCGAAGGAATGATTAAGAGGAGAAGGTACAAGTTCAATATTATCGTTAAGTATTCCGAGTCCGTGCATTGCATTAAGACCGATTGCAACACTGTTCAGATGGGATGCTACAATACCCTTTTCCTTGCCTGTAGTACCGGTGCTGAAAAGAATATCTGCCGGTGCATCTGCATCAGGCAAGGTATAATCCTGCGCAGGAGCAGCTGCATCAGCTTTTTCCTTGAGTTCGGAAAGAGTTTTCTGCATCACAGTGCCGATTTCTTCATGCTTTTTGTTAGAAACAGCAAGAACAGCATCGCTGAGCTTCACAATTCTAACAACTTTATCCCATGCGCAGTTGCGCTCAAGAGGTACAAAAACACCGCCTGCAATGTGTATTGCAAGTTCAAATGCAAGAAAATCAATTGTCTGAGATGCCTCAACAACAATCTTATCATTCTTTTTTATACCCATTTCTTTAAGCACAGAGACAAAACGGCAGATTTCATCCTTATACTGAGCATAAGTAACCGAACGGGTTTCATCCGCTACAACCATTTTATCAGGCTGTTTTTCGGCAAATGAAAAAACTGCTTCAACAATAGAACTGAACATCCGGGATACCTCCGACATAGCAAAATTACATTAATTCTTCAACCATTTCCCAGATTGTGTCAACGGACTGGAAATATGAAGGCTGAATATATTCCATAGTTACGGAAATATCAAATGCTTCTTCAAGCTTTGAAATAATTGAAACAACATCAACTGAGTCAATAATGCCGTCATCATAAAGATTTTCTTCATTGTCAAAATCAATATTGGGATACATATTCTTCAATAAGTTTTTAAGTTCTTCCATTTTTAAATACCTGCTTTCATTAGTAATATTTTTAGAACTGTTCGTATATAAAGCTGCTTGCATCGTAGCCCGGTCCGTATATACCGAACACGATAACAGCATAAATACCTAAAAGGATAACAATCCACCTGAAAACAATGCCCTGCTTTCTCAATTCCTGTCTCAAGGACATTTTTTCCTGAAGGATATCAACTATCCATAAAACAAGAATTGCAAAAAAAACAAAAACAAAGTTCTTCCAGTCAAGCCCGTAGTTGAAAAGTGCCTCTCCGGCTACATGGTTCATACCTGAACCCGACACCATTGCAATAAAAATTTTTAAAGCAGCCTTGAGTCCGTTTGCACGGAAAAACACACGTCCAACAGAGCAGATTATAAAGGTTCTTATCATCTGCCAGAGCTTCCATGAGAAGGATTCTGTATCAATACCAAGCTTTTCATTCAGCTTCATAAGCCATGGCTCAAATACTGTTCCCGCAATCATAATTGCTGCATAGTAAAGCCCCCATGCAACATAGTTCCAGGAAGCACCGTGCCATATACCTGTTATAAGCCACACAACAAAAATCGGGCAGCAGGAAACAAACAATTCAGTGAACCTTTCGTTTTTGGACTGCTTTTTAACCTTTTTTACAAGGGATGAGATTGAAACCGGGTAATAAATATAATCCTTGAACCATTCTCCCAGTGACATATGCCATCTGCGCCAGAATTCGGGAATATTTTTTGAAAAGTAGGGGTGATTGAAGTTTTTCTGCAGCTTTATGCCAAACATTTCAGATACACCTGAAACAATATCAATACAGCCTGAAAAGTCTGCATAAATCTGAATTGAATAAAGAACTGTTGCAATTATCAGAATCACACCTGTGTATTTCTGATAATCGCCGTATATCTCGCCGACAAAAATATTAAGCCGGTCAGCAATAACAAGCTTTTTGAATAAGCCCCATATAACAAGCTGAGCTCCTGAAGAAACGGTTTCACTGTTAAATTTTATTCCTTCTGAAGTGGGAATCTGAGGCTTGAAATTGTTATAACGGTCAATGGGTCCCTGAACAACATGAGGAAACCATGTAAGGTAAATTGCATAGTCAACAAAGCTTTTTTCAGCCTTATATCTTTTCCAGTACACATCAAGCACATAGCTGACTGCCATAAATGTATAAAAGGAAACGCCCAGAGGAACTATCATTTTAAAAATTTCAAATGTGGGAAGATTTACGGCAGAAAGCAGACCGTTTACATTCTTCAGTGCAAATACCGTATATTTGCAGACTATAAGTAATCCCGCAGCTACAAAAAGAGCAATAAGCATATACTTTTTTGCCAACTGCTTATGTTCAGCTTTAACCTTCTTTTTTTCTGCAACAACAGTGCACTGCTTTAAAAGAAGTGCTTCCTTTTCGTAAATTTCACCCATCTTTTTTCCTGCAAAAAAGGTAGCAATCAATGTAACAAGAATAAAGGGCACATATTTTATGCCTGCATAAACATAGAAAAAGGCACTTGCGAAAAGAAGAACATACTTTTGTGTTTTTTTAGGGACAATATAATAAACAAGCACTGCAAGACCGGAAAATATTAAAAAGGAAAAAGACGAATAACTCATAACGGTGTCACCTCACACTCAATGCAACTTATTTCAGGTAATTGCTCCTGATATCCCATATTAACAACACACTATATTACACCCTAAATGTGGCATAATTGTGAAATATGGAACAAAAATGATAAAAAAATACAAATTTTTTTAATATTTTATTGTGATTAGCAATTAATTGTAAATCAAATAATTTTTTCTGTTTTTCTTGTAATTTTTATTGACAAACAATAAAATTAGTGTTATTATCCACTTGTAAAACAATAAATTCAGGGAGGAATTACAATGTACACATCCGAAAAAAGCACAAAACTCACACTAATTGTTACATACATCTTCTTTTTTCTACTTATCGGTATGATGATTTTCTGTTACCCCATTGCACAGTGGGCAATCGGTCCCGGGCAGAGAATCTCCACCCTTGCGGCAGTAATTGCTTTTTATGTATGCTGCCCTGCAGCGTGGATTGCACTTTCAGGTATTACTAAAATTCTTAAAAACGTACTGCACGATGAGGTGTTCACCCGTGAAACCGTGAAAATATTGCGTGTTCTTTCCTGGTGCTGTGCTTTTGTTGCTTTTGTTTGCACAATTGCTTTCTTCTTCTATAAGGTATTTATTGTATTTTCTCTTGGTGCGGCACTTATGATGCTGATTTTGAGAGTGCTCAAAAATGTTATGGCAAGGGCAGTAGAAATCAAAGAAGAAAACGAGCTCACGGTTTAAGGAGGTTCAGTAAATGTCAATTATTGTTAACCTTGATGTTATGATGGCAAAAAGAAAGATAAGCTCAGGTGAACTTGCGGAAAAAATAGGCATCACTCAGGCAAACCTTTCAATACTTAAAACAGGCAAGGCAAAGGCAGTCCGTTTTTCTACCCTTGAAGCTATCTGCAATGTTCTGGACTGCCAGCCCGGTGATATTCTTGAATTTAAGGAGGATTAAACTATGTACGGCGAAAAACAGATTATAAGTCCGCAAAACGGAGCGGTTCAGACAAACGGTATCCCTAACACTCCCCCACCGCCATTTTCATCATCCGACTATTCATACCCGCTTAAGACAAAAATAATTACGGGTATTTTTGATATTATTATGCCCTTTATAACCTTTTTTGACCTTTTCGGGATTATCACTTATGTGTTTAACGAGGGTGGCATAGGCGTTACAGGCTGTTACCTTGCATTTCTTGGTTTTACTACTCTTTATATTGTATTAAAGCAAAAGAAATTTCCCCTTAAGGCTTTGTTTCCCCTTAGCCTTTGTGTTATAACAGCAATTACCTACAGCCTGCATTATACTGATGTTTTTGTAATTACCATTCCCCTTCTGTTTTATTTTTCAGGCTTATATTGTATGACCCTGACAGAAACCAAAGGCTCGGCATTTGAAAGCTACCTGAGTATTTACAACCAAGCAAAAGCCATACTGCTTATACCCCATATAAAGCTTTTTCTGCCCCTCATAAGCCTTTGGCAAAACAGAAAAGCTTCACGATTCAAGCTCAAAAAAGGATACCTTGGCATAATTATCGGTATTATCTGCGGTATACCCGTATTTATTATTGTAACTAACCTTCTTATTGAAGGTGACGCCGCATTCAGCGGGGTTATGAACGGCTTTACGGAAAAGCTTGCAGATATATCCGAAAAGCTGTTTGATAAGCTATTCGGTTTTATTGATGATCCGTTTTTGATAATAATTACACTGCTGTTTACTCCGTGGGTTGTGTCAACTGTTTTCGGTTTCCGTCACGGAATTATAAAGGAATCCATTGAAAAAAGCGACACAGAAAATAATGTTAAGGTCTTCCGTTTTGTAAATGACGGTATTCTGGGCGGATTTTACGGTGTTGTTGCCCTTTGCTATGTGATTTACCTTATCTCGCAGTTTTCCTACCTTTTCGGTGCTTTTTCAGGCGATATTCCCCTTTCGGTTAACATCAGCCTTTCAGAATATGCAAGACGCGGCTTTTTTGAAATGAGCACCGTTGCAGTTATTAACCTTTGCCTCATAGGTGCAGGTGTTATATTTTCCAAAAGAGACGAAAAAGGAAAACTCTCCAAGCTTTACAAGGGCTTTACAGCCTTTTTCAGCATCTTCACAATTATTCTTATCATAACGGCAATGAGCAAAATGGCACTTTATATAAGCGAATTGGGTCTTACGGAAAAGAGAATACTTGTTTCCCTTGCAGATATTCTGCTCGCTCTTACTTTCATCTGCATACTTATTAAGCTGTTTAAGAATAACTTCCCTTATATGAAAATCATAGTGTATACGGCTCTGACTCTTGTAACGGTTTACCTTGCAGTTTCACCTGACCTTATGATTGCCCGTTATAATACAAACGCTTACCTTTCCGGCAGACACGAAACAATTGACCTTCCCACAATAACTCATCTCAGTGACAGCTATGAATCCATAATGGCTTTTAATAAACTCAAGGATTGTGAAAACGAGGTTGTGGCCGCTACTGCAAAATATGAGATATATGATTATTACAGTATATATTACACAGACGGCAGATTTGATAATAATATCCCTGCCACACTGAACGAATACAGACTGCACCGTTTTCTGAAAGAAAATGAAGAAGAAATAAAAACCTATGAAAAGTTTTCATATTACAGAGTTGACTACGAATACAATATTGATAAGCTGATGAATGAGGCCAAAAAAAATGAGAGTCTGTTTGAAATTAAAAAGGCAGAAATCACTCTGACCCTGAACACAAAACACGACATCGTTTATATTTATGCAGACAATGACTATTCTTTTTTTGATGTTCCTGACACGGACAACCTCAGCACTGTTACCTTTGAATGGAAGTATTCAGATAATCCTGCAGATAATTTTGCAATTTTTGAAATAGAAACAAGTTACCGGTACCAAACTCTCACGCTGAAGCTTAAGGATGGCGAAGAAACAGTAAACAACGATGATGTAACCTATATAAATGGAGACAGCTTTCATTTTGAAATCTGTGACGGAGAAAACGGTGAGCTTGTAATAATTGAAAAATAAACAAATAAAACCTTCACCACCGGGAAAGATAAACTCAGAGGTGAAGGTTATGTTTTTATTAAAGCCTGAAAATAAAAAATTACTGAAAAAAGCAATATCACTTTTTCTTTGCTTTGTGCTGATTTTTGCTTCTGTGCAGATTGCGGCAGCAGACAGCAGCGTCGATGCACTTTCAAAATTAGGCTCACGCGGAGATGAAGTAAGAAAAATCCAGCAGAAGCTGAAATCTTTGGGCTACTATAACGGCTCCGTTGACGGAATTTACGGAGCGGGAACCCAGAAAGCAGTCAGAGCTTTTCAAAAAAACTGCGGTATTACTGCTGACGGTGTTGCAGGACCGAAAACGCTGAAATTTTTGGGCCTTTCGGGCGGCGGTACATCGGCAGGCGGATATTCGGGCAGTGATGTTACACTGCTTGCAAAGCTCATTGCCGCAGAGGCACGGGGAGAAAGCTACAAGGGTCAGGTTGCAGTCGGTGCGGTTGTGCTTAACAGAGTAAAGCATCCCTCTTTTCCTGATTCAATTGCAGGTGTGATTTATCAAAGAGGAGCTTTTTCTTGCGTAAATGACAGCAACTGGAGTGTTGCACCCAATGAGACCTCCCGTAAAGCAGCTCAGGACTGCATTAACGGTTGGGACCCGAGCGGCGGTGCGATTTATTACTATAATCCTGCCAAAACCTCAAACAGCTTTATGCATTCAAGGCCTACTATCACCGTGATAGGCAGGCATTATTTCTGCAGATGAAAAGGGGCTGCAAAAAAAGGAGCTGTAAAAATTTTACAGCTCCTTAAATTTTTAATTAATCCCAGAAGGGAAGGAACGCAAACACAGTTCTGATTGCATCAAAGATATTCATAAAGAATTCTACGATTCTGTCCCAGAAGGAAAGCTCCTTTTCTTCTTCAACAAGCTGTGCATAACCGGGAAGTGTTACATTGTTGTCTCCGGGGGCATTATCAACGGTAAACTCAGTAATTGCAGGAAGAAGTGCAGTTGCTACAAGGATTTCAATACCTTCAAAGCGCTTCATACCGTCACCTGCATAAATAAGATAATCAACGGGAACCGTGAAGCCTGTAAGACTTGTAAGGTAGGAAAGCACCTTTGCATATTCTTCACCTGAAACATCAGAGAGTGCATAGCTGATTGCTGCGGCAATAGATCTTGTTATTATAACAACCTCATCTGTGTAAGCAGGATAATATTCATCACCAAGGTTGTGTGCCTGATACACTCTGATTGCAAGGTCAAGCATATCTGTGTAGGAGCTGTCAGGAATAACAGTATCGTACTTAGCAACAATGGATTCTATACTCTTTCCCTCTTCAAGCTCATTTTCCTTGTTAAGAGGCATACGGATTGCTTCACTGAGCTTATCGGCAACCTTGGAAATAATTGCTTTCATTTCAGGGTCGTCGGTTTTAAGGATATTCTTAAGACCGTTTGCACTTGTATAGCTGTTAAAAAGAATTCTGTAGCTGATGTCAGTAGCTTTATTTGAATAAGCAATAAAATCACTTTCAGCTAATTTAAGAGCGTTTTCGCTGATACCGTCGGGAAGAAGAGAAAGGTCGATTGCATCAACATTTTTGGTTTCAAATTTAACCTCATCACCGAAGCGTACAACTCTGTAAGGACATTCGGGACCTGTAAGCGATGCAGTTACAACATCATAAATAACCGCACCGTCAGCAGCAGTGTAGGATGCTATATCATGGTCGTGAGTATGACCTGTGAACACATATTTGATGCCTGCTCCAGCAAACTTTTCGGCAAAATCGGGATGACCGCTTGTAACAATAGCACCTGAATGAATCTTTGTTCCGAGAACAAAGTGTTCAATAAGGTTATGGTGCATCATAGCAATGGGCTTTTTACCGTCTGCCTGAGCTTTTTCAGCCTGAGCAATTACCCAATCCATTCTTGCATCATCAAAGCCATAGGGGCTCTCTCCTGCTTCACAGGAGTCAATAGCAATAAGACGGTAACCGTCAGCAAGATCTGCTGTGTAAGAAGCTGAAGCGGTATCCTTTTCAATAGCTTCATTATAGCCGAACTGTGCAAATACTGCTCTGAATTCGTCAATTGTAAGGTCATAAAGATCATGGTTGCCGGGAACAACATAAACCTGCTTGTTGTACTTTGCTTCAAAATCACTGAGCATAGCGGCAAAAAGAAGACTTTCTTCTTTGGAGCCGGTTTCGGTGAAGTCACCGGGTATAAGCACGTACTCACAGTCGCTATTGCCTATATTTTCAAGAAAAGCACTGATAATAGCAACGGATTCGTTAACAAGTCTTCCCGATGATCCGATATGGAAAAAATCCTTATCGATACTGTTACGCTTTGTAACAGCAGTGGAAGCCTTGAGGTTATAGTGCATGTCATTTGCAACTGCAATAACAAGCTCTTGTGATTCAGCTGATGCAACAACACCAAAAAGGCTGAAGGTCATAATAAGAGCAAGAACAACAGATACTACTTTTTTCATTGTTTTTTCCCCCATAATATTTTTTTCATAAAAAAGAATATAAAATTTCTTTATCAGTATTATACCTGCTTTATTTTATATTGTCAATACAGAAAATACACTAAAAGGGTCTGTAAAAATCACTTTTTACAGACCCTTTTTATTATTCATCAATATGTGCAAAGAAGAATTCTTTTCTTTCGTCAGTGTTGATAACGGTTACGGGCTTGATCTGGTTGAGAACTCTGCCCTGCTTTTTAAGCATTTCTCTGTAATCGTTATAAGTATCCTTTTTAAGAAGAGTAACCTTTGCTTCACCAAGCATTCCCCAACGGCGGTACTTGAAGTACTTTTCGTTGCTTTCGCTGAGCCACTTATCAAGGCAAGCAGAAATCTCAGGAAGCTTATCCTTATCAATTTCTCCGTCAGGCTCTGCAAACATTACGTAACGTACGGGATCGCTTTCCTTATCATCATAGAAACTGTAAGCCTTGAATGAAACTCCCATTTCTTCCTGAAGCTTCTGAGCAGCCCAGTCAACCATCTGAGTAGTTGTTTTTTCGTTTGCGATATTCATTGCAAGGTTATTTCTGTAAAGGAACTCAATCTTAGGAGTTTTATTGTAATAACCTGTAACGCGCACAACGTCCTCAATCTGATAACGGTAAAGACCTGAGAAGTTTGTTACAACAAGCTCGTAATCCTTGCCTACCTCAACCTCACCGATAGTAAGAGGTCTCTCACATTCGGGATCATCAACGGGAATGAATTCAAAGAAGATTGAACGGGGAAGAAGAACAGCGTCATTAACATCAAGCTCAACAGGCATTGCCATATAACCTTCAGCTGCAGCGTAACCCATATTATGAATAGGAGCATCACCTGTATGCTTACGAAGCTTCTGAACATAGAACTTAAGGTTTGAGCCTATCATACCGTATGACCATGCAAATTTAGGCCATATTCTGGGAGCGATGGGATCATCAAAGCCTTTTTCGCATTCGCGTCTGATTTCAGCAGCACGCTTGGGCATGGGCTTGAACTTCTTTTCCCATTTTGCACGAAGATCGTCGGGACATTTAACGCTCGGGTCAATTACACCGAGTTCAATATCCTTACAAATCATTTCCCAGTTAAGCTCAAGGTAGTCAAACATACCCGTAAGAAGGGTAACAACCATTGAGCCGAGGAAAGAAACATCTCTTCTCTGAAGAGCAAAACGAAGGTGGAAATATGTTGAATCAACTGCGTCCTCATTTTCAGGATACATAAATTCGTTAGGAGTTGTCATAAAGAACTTTGAAAGAGGCTTAAGATAAGTGAAGGGAACCTGACCTGCACCGTTACCCATTTTACCGTCCTTCATTTTATGGCCCGTAAGGATAATAGCAACGGGACCCACCTGCTTGGGGAACTTTTTGCCGTGCTTTTCAAACCAGAGCTTAGCACATGCGGGAGTTGCCGCAAAGCCCATTGACTGCATATTGAAAATAGCTTTTGCTGACTGGGGAAGAATTTTGGGCTTACCTACTGAACCTGAAGAAGTGCAATATCTTATGCACTTTCTTGCCATCATAAGATTCTTTTCACCGTTAAGCATACGGTCAACATAATCTGAATATGTATCATAGTTTGAAAGAGGAACGATTCTCTGAAAATCTTCCACTGAGTGTACATCTTTAAAGCCGATTTTTTTGCCGTATTCTGTATCCTTGTTTTCATCCATAATCTGAAGAAGGATTTTTTCCTGAGTTTCAACAGGTACAGATGTAAAATGGTTAACGCCCTTAAAAACAATCTCACCGAGCATTACTCCAAGATCTGATAATGCCATTTTAATTACCTCTTTTCTTTTAAATCATTATAAAACAACCTGTTCAGTTGCATAAAAGTTCCGTATTATAATATCATTTATTTTAATGTTTTGTCAATAATAGCTGAACGAATCAGTCAAAACGGGCCGTTTTGTTTATTTCCAGACAATTACCCAGCTTTCGTCGATATAACCTTCAAGGTCAGCTGAGGCTGTAATTCCGAGTGCCTTACCTTCGCCAACACCGTTCATATCAAGGTGCTCACTGTAGCCGACTACATCACCGTTTTTATCATAAGTGACGGTTATTGTTGCACCGGGATAATTAAACTCTGATTTTGTAATTTCGCCCATCGGAATTGTGAAAAGAGAGAAATCAAGAGTATCACACGCCACACCATGATGAGGCGGTTTAGGCTGCTGAAGAGTTCCGGTTTCGGGAACGAGAACAACAGTATACTTTGTGTTTTCACCAATTTTTTCAACCTTTGCTTCTCTTACACCGTCAACGGTAAGGGCAAAATCCGAGCCTACGGGAGGTATTGTATCGTCAGTTGTAATTTCACTGTCGCCCTCCGGGTCCATACACCTGCCGTTCACGAAATCATATTCAAGCACCTCTTCATTAGCAATAGCCTTAATTACGCTGTTGATAACAACAAGAAAGGCAGGATATGTACAATCCGTAACATTAATTACAATGTTCTGAGTCTTTGTACCGCGATATGAAGCGTCGGAAGCCTTCAAAGCATTTACACCGTCTGTAACCTTTTTCAGAATTTCCGCCTTTGTAGGCTCACCCCTTGTGGTGGGAACTGTGGTAATAATTACGGGAGCTGCCGTAGTATCTACCGGTTCAGCGGTGGTTGAAGCAGGCTGAGTTGTAACCGTTGTACTTTCAGAAACAGATACGGCCTGAGTTGTTGCGGTAGTTGTAGCAACCGTAGGAGCAGGAGTTGTAACAACATCAGCTGCAGTTGTAATAACATCAGAGGACACAAAAGCATCTTTAGGTCTGTCATGATTCAGTGCAAAGGAAACCATAACAAGAATTGCTGCGCACAGAATCACAATAACTCCGTAACCCAGTATATCACTTTTATTTAAATCTTTAGCCGTAAATTTACGTTTATTCTTCAAATCAAATCCTCCCGCAATACATTTTTTTACATTATAGCATTATTCAGTAAAGATTACAACTGTTTGAGTAAGAATTTAACCCTTTGCTTCGTACCAGTTATCACCCGAACTTACATCAGCAGTAAGCTTAACCTTCATAATGCAGGCATTTTCCATTTCTTCTTTTACAATTGCAGAAACCTTATCTTTTATGTTTTCTTCACATTCAACAAGCAACTCGTCATGCACCTGCATAATAAGCTTTGCATCAAGGCCTTCGTCTTTCAGACGCTTATAAACCTTTATCATTGCAATTTTGATTATATCGGCAGCAGTACCCTGAACGGGCATATTCTTGGCAACCCTTTCACCGAATGCCTGAAGCATTTTATTGCTTGCCGTAAGCTCAGGCAGATATCTTCTTCTGCCGAAAAGGGTGCTGCAATAGCCGTCCTCTCTTGCTTTTTCAACAACCTCAGAAAGATAGCTTCTTATTCCCGCATAGTGATGAAGGTAGCCCTTTATGTACGCGTCAGCTTCCTTTCTTGTTACACCGATATCCTTTGCAAGTGAAAATGCACCTATGCCGTAAACAATACCGAAATTTACTGCCTTGGCTCTGCTTCTCATAAGGGGAGTTACCATATGAAGGGGCATATTGAACACCTGTGAGGCAGTGATTGAATGAACATCCTCACCGTTGTTGAAGCCGTTAATCATAATTTCATCATCGGAAAGATGAGCAAGAACTCTGAGTTCAATCTGTGAATAGTCGGCATCAACAAGGACCCTTCCTTTTTCGGCAACAAAAAACTTACGCATTTCTCTGCCGATTTCCGACCTTACGGGAATGTTCTGTAAATTAGGCTCAGTTGATGAAATTCTGCCTGTTCTCGTTTCCGTCTGATTGAGAGTTGAACGAATTCTGCCGTCCTTTTCAATCACCTTGAGAAGGCCTTCACAATAGGTAGATTTCAGCTTTGCCAGAGTACGGTATTCGAGCACATCCTTTACAACAGGATATTCATCGGAGAGCTCTTCAAGCACCTCTGCATTGGTGGAATAACCGCTTTTTGTTTTCTTTTTGCATGGTATACCCATTTTTTCAAAAAGGGCAACACCGAGCTGTTTGGGTGAGTTGATATTGAATTCAAATCCCGCTTCAGAATAAATTTTGGCAGTCAGTTCCTCAATCCTGCGGCTCATTTCCTCACCGAAGGATTCGATACCCTGTCTGTTTACGAGAAAGCCTTCATTTTCCATGCTTGCAAGAACCTCCGAAAGAGGAAGCTCAATATCGTAAAGCAGTTCATCCTGCCCGTTTTCACTGATTTTATCCTGAAGAACATCACACAGCCTTTTAAGGCAGGAAACAGATGAAGCTATTTCAGCGTAGCATTCCTCACATTCTACCCTTGCCTTACCTATACCGTATTCCTCGCAAAGCCTTGTTATATCATAGGAATTTGCAGAAGGGTTAAGAATATACGCCATAAGAGATGTATCTGCTTTTACATTTTTTATTTCTACTCCCATTTTAAGGGCGTATTTATAAAGCTGTTTTATCTCGGAAGTGTATTTTCCCCATTCACCTTCACAGAATGAACGGAAGAAATCATAAAAATCAAAGCAGTTTGAAGGAGCGTAATGAATTTTACCGTTAAGAAGGATGCAAAGTCCGTAGAGCTCTCCCTTTTCAAAATCAGGGAGAAAATATGCTTTGCCGTTTTTCTTCAATTCACCTAAAAGGTACGGTAAATCCCTCTGCTCGCAGAATTCAGCACTGAACTCCTCTTCTGTATCCGTTTCGGGCTGAACAGCAGCAGAAGTAAGTCCCAGCTTTTCAATAATGCCGAACATTTCAAGGGAAACAAGAAGCTTAATTGCCTTTGCCGCGTCACATTCTTTTATTTTGTAATTGTTGAGTTCAAGGTCAATAGGTGCATCAAGGCAGATTGTGCCTAAGGTACGGCTGAGGTATGCACTGTCCTTACCTGAAATCAGCTTTTCGCGAACGCCCTTTTTGATTTCAAGCTCATCAATATGCTCATAAATATAGTCTATACTGCCGTAAGCCTGAATAAGGTCCCCTGCCGTTTTTTTGCCTATACCTGCTACACCGGGAATATTATCCGAGGAGTCACCCATAAGAGCCTTGATTTCAATCATTCCCCTCGGCTCAACGCCGTATTCTTCCTTAAGAAGAGCTTTGTCATAAGCTGTTGTTACTGCCTTGCCCATTTTTGTTGCGGCAAGAAGCACCGTTGTGTTATCGGAAATAAGCTGAAGGGAGTCTCTGTCTCCCGTTGCAATAAAGCAGCGGTCATCACCCTTGCACTGATTGGAGAGGGTGCCGAGAATATCGTCAGCCTCATAGCCTTCCTTTTCAACAATTGTATAACCGAGATAAGTAAGAAGCTCCTTGAGTATCGGCATCTGCGAACGCAGTTCGTCAGGCATACCCTTTCTGCCTGCTTTGTATTCCTCATACATTTTGTGGCGGAAGGTGGGTGCCTTCAGGTCAAAGGCAACGGCAACTGCATCAGGGTCACATTCCTGACGGAGCTTGAAAAGAATATTCATAAAGCCGTAAATTCCGTTTGTGAACTGTCCATCCTTTGTTGAAAGAAGCTTAATGCCGTAAAAGGCTCTGTTTATAATACTGTTACCGTCAATTACAAGAAGTTTCATATTACACCTCAAATGTTTAATCTTATATATTATAACACATTATTACAAAAAATGGTAGTGTTTTTTAATGGTGGTGATGATGGTGGTGATGGCCTGTCTCTGCAATATGCTTAACAGAGCAGGATTTTTCGTGGCAGTGCTCGTCTCCTGTTTCAATTTCCACAGTAATGTGAGCTATTCCGTGCTCAGCCATTTCTTCACGGACAAGGTGCTTTATTTTATGGGGCTCTTCATTTGTTACAACATGCACCGTGGCGTAGTTATTAACGCCGTCCATACTCCATATGTGGATATGGTGGACATCAGTAACACCGTCAATACGGCAAAGGTGTTCTTTGATTTCGCTGACAGATATGCCGTCAGGTGTTTTTTCAAGAAAAAGATCTACTGCTTTTTTCAGTGTGCGTACAGCGTTAACGAGAATAAACACCGCAACACCCATTGACATAAGCGGATCTATTATTCTTATATCGGTAAACCTCATAATAAAGGCACCTGCCAATACAACAACCCAACCCAGAACATCCTCAAGCATATGAAGGTTTACCGCCTTCTGATTAACGGAATCCCCTTCCCTTGTAAAAAAAGCGGCAAGAAAATTCACCGAAGCTCCGACAACGGCAAATATAAGCATACCGTTATAATTAATCTCAACGGGGCTGATTATTCTTAAAACTGCATTATACATAACAGCAAGAGATCCGAAAATGAGAATTGAGGTTGTGATTACACCACCGATTACGGAATAACGGGTATATCCGTAGGTATAAGTATCATCGGGGGCTTTTTTGCTTTTTCGCTCAAGAAAATATGCAATGCCTATGCTCAGTGCATCGCCTAAATCATGAACGGCATCGGAAACAATTGCAACACTGCCGCAAAAGGTACCTCCGATAAATTCAAATACGGAGAATGAAAGGTTGAGAATAAAAGCAATCAATATATTTCTTTGTGTTTTCATAGCATACCTCTTTATTCAATTACATGTTCAAGTCCGATATTTATAATATCCCTTACGTGCACATCAGACAGCATATAAAAGATTATTTTGCCCTCTCTTCTGCATTTTACAAGCTTTGAAGCCTTGAGAATACGAAGCTGATGGCTTACAGCAGAAACGGAAAGTGAAAGCATATTGGCAATATCACTCACACAAAGCTCCGTATCTGAAAGAGTATAGAGGATCCTTATCCGTGTAGAGTCGCCGAAGATTTTAAAAAGCTCTGCAAGGTCAAAAAGCACGTCCTCGTCCAACTCGCTTTCACGCATCAGCTTTGCACTGTCACCGCCTAAAGCAAGATATTCTTTTTTGTTTTCAATGTGTTTATTCATAGCTTTACCTCATTTTATCATTTGAATGATTGTTCAAGTGTTATTATATGCTGTTTGTACGGATTTGTCAACCGAAAGTGTTACAAAAAAACGGCTGTGCCTGAGCACAGCCGTTTTTAACTATATTTTTATGTGCATCCAAGGGTATCCCGGTGCAATTGCACCCTTGTAATTCGGATTTTTAATTTTGTTATAATCAAGTCCGAAATAGGTGTAATTTGAATGGTGTCTGCTCCATTCAGGGTCATAGATTTTACCGTCAATTTCAGCCCAGCCGTGGCCGCCGCTGTTACAGCAGTAAACCTCTGTGTAGCCTATTGCCTTTGCCATATAAGCGAAGGCGGCTGCATAGCTGAAGCAGTTGCCTGCTCCGTCAACAAACATATCGTTGGCGTAAACAATAGGCCAGTCCATACCGGTATAGTGAGGTATTCTGGGGTTACGCTCATTATAAGCCTTTTTGCAGTAATCAAAGCAGGCTCTGAGTTTCTGAGCCTTGGTCATTGAGGTGTTTGTTGCTTTTGCCACCTCTTTTGCGGCTCTGTAAAGAACAATATCGGATTTTGTTGTGGCTTTTTTAGCTTTACCGTTGCTGACAATCCAGCTTTCACCGTTATGTTTTACACCATTTACATAATTGAAGTTGATTACACCTTTTTTATCGGCATAATAATAGCCGTCATTCTTTGAACCGACAATGCCGTTTTTCTGCACGCTTCCCGTTGAATCGTAGTAATACTTTTTACCGTCAATTGTCTGAAGGCCGCTGCGGAAAAATCCGCCCGACAGACGGTATTTGTTGCCGTCAACTGTAAAGGTACCTTCAGCAGGCTTTCCGTCAAGATAATATCTTGTGTCGGTTTTATAATAACTCATATAACCGCCTTTGCTGTCAAGGCAACGAAGAGAATAGCTGTAAACAGTTTTTGCATTGGCTGTGGTGTCGGTATAAGAGGTTGCACCCTTTACATCAGCAAGCTTTTCAAATTTTCCGCCAAGAGTTTTTCTGAGCACACGGTAGCCCTTTACATTTTTGACTGACTGCCACTTGATAACATTACCCTTATCATTTTTGCTTACAGACGAAATTGACTGCGGTGCAATAAAACGGATAGCCTTGCTGTCTGCACTGCCGCTTATCACCTTGCCATCAGAATTAAGACACTTTACGGTATAGATATAACGTTTACCGGATTTCAGCTTATCGTGGGTATAGCTTGTGGATTTTACCGTTGCAAGAGACTTGATATTTCCCTTGCTGTCAACAGAATATACTGTATATTTTGCCGCACCGTCCACCTTTGACCAGGCAACTTTTACACCCGTTGCAGTGGGTGAAAAACTTTTGATTGAAGGAGCTTTTACATATGTAATGCTCTTGCCTGTATTCATTGAGCTTACTGCCTTGCCTGAAGAGTTAAGGCATCTTACACTGTAGGTATATTTTTTACCGGATACTGCTGTTTTATCGGTGTAGGCTGAGCCTTTTACCTTAGCTATTTCCTTCCACTCGGACTTTGAGGTTTTTCTGTAAACAGCATAAGAAGAAGCTGCGCTTTTCTTTTTCCAGCTTATTTTTACACCGCCGTTTACATTTTTCAAGGACGATATTGAAGGAGAGGTAAGAAATGTGTTTGTAAAGCCTTCCGTGTTATATGCACTTACAGCTTTTTCCTTGGAATCAAGACACCTTACAGTGTATGTATACCTTGTGCCTGATTTAAGATTTTTATGGGTATAGCTTGTAGATTTGGTAACAGAAAGATTCTTCCATTTACCCTTACTGTCAAGTACCGACACTCTGTATTTGGCGGCACCCTCAACCTTTGACCAGGTTATCCTTGTGCCGGTTTCTGTATTGGTAAACTTTTTGATTACAGGAGCTTTTACATAGCTGAGACTTTTTGAGGAGCTATAGGAGCTGACTAATCTGCCGTATTTATCAACACATCTTACATAGTAGCTGATTTTTTTGCCTGAAGGAGCCTTTTCGTCAACAAAAGAAGTACCCTTAGCAGTACCTATTTCAACCCTGTCAGAGCCTGAAGCCTTTCTGTAAATACGGTAAGAAGCTGCACCGCTGACCTTACCCCATTTTACCTTTACACCCTCAGCAGTAGCCTTTACATAGCTTATAACGGGTTTTGAAAGAGTTACGGGCTTCGGGGGTTGAGGTTTGGTTGTAGGTTCTTCTGCCTTCTGAGTGGTTTCTTCCTCGGTAGAGGTTGTTTCCTCTGCCTGAGTTGTTTCCTCTGCCTGAGTTGTTTCCTCTGCCTGAGTTGTTTCCTCAGTCTGAGTTGTGGTTTCGTTATCCGTAACAGGTTCACCGATACCTGAAACAACACCCGTAAAGCACAGAACAATGCACATCACGGCAATTATTTTAAGTAAACTGTTTTTCATCTTAAAACCTCCACAAATGTGTTACCTTTTCATTCTACCAACTATGGAAGGCTTTGTCAATTACAATAAACAAAAAGGAAATATTATCCGTGTAAAAATACACTGAAATTCATCTTGTATATTTGTAAAAAATATGATAAAATTAGCCGTAATTTTTAAAAGGAATGATTTAATGAAAATAGGTGATATTGAAATAGACGGCCGCACTGCCGCTTTAGCACCCATGGCAGGTGTTGCGGACAGAGCCTTCCGTGAGCTTTGTGTAAGATACGGTGCTTCCTATGTTGTGAGTGAAATGGTTTCAAGCAAGGGTCTTACAATGCACGACAGAAAATCAAAGCAACTGCTTTTTCTTTCCAAAGAGGAACGTCCTGCGGCAGCTCAGATATTCGGCTCAGACCCCGCAATTATGGCAGAAAGTGCAAAGGGATGTTTAGCCTTTGAGCCTGATGCTATTGACATCAATATGGGTTGTCCCGCACCTAAAATTGCAGGTAACGGCGGCGGAAGTGCACTGATGAGAAATCCCGAGCTTGCAGAAGAAATAATGCAGTCGGTAAAAGCCGCAGTTGATATTCCCGTTACGGTTAAAATCCGTCTCGGCTGGGACAGTGATAATATAAACTGCATTGATATGGCACAAAGGGCTGAAAGAGCCGGCATGAGTGCGATAACTGTGCATGGCAGAACAAGGCAGCAGATGTACGCTCCCCCTGTTGACCGCAAAATGATTGCAGAGGTGAAGAAAAGCATCGGTATTCCCCTTATTGCAAACGGTGACATAGTTGACGGCATTACAGCGGCACAGATGATTGAAGACACAAACTGTGACTACCTTATGGTTGGCAGAGGTGCCCTCGGCAGACCGTGGGTGTTCAGCCAGATTAATGCTTACCTTAAAAACGGAATTATCCTCCCTGAGCCTCCCGTAAGCGAAAGAATGAGAGTTATGGTGGAGCACATAAAGCTTATATGCGAATACAAGGGAGAAAGAGTCGGCATCCGTGAAGCGAGAAAGCACGCCGCCTGGTATATTAAGGGTATTCACGGTGCGGCACAGTACCGTCAGCAGGTTGGTACCTTAGAAAGCATTGAACAGTTAGAAGAATTAGCATTTAAAATAGTAAAAGAAAATGTCTGAAAGATTTGCTTTCAGACATTTTCTTTTATTTTTGAAGATGTTCAAATATAATATTCCACAGCTTTTCATCCTGTTCGGTCATACATTTCCAGTCAAAGCGGGCTTTGAAAGCCTTCTTATCCCCTTCCGTTTTAATAAGCTGCTTTTTCATTACTGCAGAATACTCCTTAAAAAAGGCATCCTTATACTTTACTGCATCAAAAGTATAGTTCGGGTTATGGTTTTTGCCCGTAAGTTTAAGGAAGGTTATATTTTCCTTATGACCGAGCTTATTTTTAAGCACATCAAAATGCTTTTTACAGTTGATTGTCCTGTCATCGTCAGAGGTAATGATAAGAGCCTTTACGTTACTGTTTTCAAGAGAGGTTACGGCATTATAGTTTATAAAATCCGGGTTTGCCTTCTCTTCCTTTTCATAGATTTTTTTATAAAAAGGACCAAGGAACTGCTTAAGCACATCCTTAACGCTGATATAACCCGACATTGCAACAATATGAGTAACATCAGGGTGAAGAGCACAGATATTCATGGTTGAAAATGCTCCCCAGCTGTGACCGACAACGGAAAAACTGAGATTTTTGTATTTCTCATCAGCCTTGAGAGCATTCATTGCGTCATTAAGGTCTTTGAGTGACTGCACAAATCCGCCCGTAATCTCACCACCCGACTCCATACAACCCGTATGATCATATGAAAAAACCTTGTAGCCCTGCTTTGCAAGAGTTTCAATTTCTCTCATATAACCCGTGTGACCGGATCCCATTCCGTGCTCAAAAAGTACAAGACGTCTTTCATCGTAGCCCTCATAGTAATAAAATGCTCCTTTAAGGGTATGTCCGTCACAGGAAGGGAAGGAATATTCTTCCCTTTTAAGGCCTTCAAAATCGGCTGCAGTAAAATAAAAGACACAACCGTTATCGTCAGCCCTTGAATAAACCTGACTTTTATACATTGAATTAATTTTTTCAAAAATCAATTGCTCTTCCTCCTTATTTTTTTGAGTGTTATTTCATTAAGTGCCCATAGGCCGAGACAAAGAGCTACAAGGACAAAGGGTGTAATTTTAAAGGTAGTCCAGGATGCAACATATCCGTAGAGCATCTGAACCGAAAAGCCGATTGCATAAGCACCACCCATATGATAGCCTGTTATATCAGCTGAATAAGTACTGCCGAAGCGTTCGGGAACACTGTGAAGTACACTCGGAAATATGGGACCGAAGCCGATACCGATAAGAATAAGACCGACCATTGATATTTTGCCCAAAGGCAGTGCCATAACGGCAATGCCGAAAAATGCCACAATAATACCGCCTCTTATAAGGTTTTTATCGGAAAGCTTCATTGAAATAAAGCCTGCCAGCATTCTGCCGAGCATTATGCCACCGTAATAAAGCGACACCCATTTTGCAGCTTCGTCAGGTGAAAGGGCAAAGACATTGACGGCATATGTAGCACCCCAGGTACCAAGAAGGAACTCCATACTGCAATAAAGTCCGAGGGAAGCAATACTTGTAGCAACACCCTTAATTTTTATAATATCAATGATTTTTGCATCAGATTTATCTTCCTGCTCAGCAGAGGATTCAACACCTTTTTCAATACCCTTCCATTTTTTCAGGGACAGAAGGACAATAAAACCGATAAGAAGCTGCAGCACAGCCACAACAACATAGCCCTTGCGCCACTGACTTCCGCCGTCACCTAAAAAAACGGACATTATAAGGGGACTTACGGTAACGCCGACACCCCAGAAGCAGTGAAGCCAATTCATATGCTGAGCCTTATAATGAAGTGACACAAAATTGTTAAGGCCCGTATCAATTGCACCTGCACCGTAGCCCATTATTACAGAAAACAGCATCATAACGGCAATATTGGGTGAAATGCTGATACCTATAAGACCGAAGGCTGTGAGAAGAATTGACACAAGAGTTACATTGCTTGTGCCAAATTTTCTTATGAGTCTTCCCGAAACAAAGCTCACACCACCTGTACAGATACTGATTATTATGCTGTAAACGGAAGCAAAGCTTTCACTTACGCCGAATTCATTATGAACAACGGGCCAGGCAACACCGAAAAGTGAGTCAGGAAGGCCAAGAGAGATGAAAACTATGTATATTACTGCGAGAATTATTAGCATTTTTCGGTTAACCTCTTTCTGAAATTAAGATAAGCTGTATGGGCAATAAGCAGTTAGTATTAAGGATATACCTTCAGTGCAATCAGCATCAGGCTGAACAACCATTTATTCAGCAGGTACTGTTTAAATTTTAATCTATGTTCAGCGCAATTTTGCATTTTGCATTCTGCATTAACTGCGAAGCAGTTCAATCATTCTGTCAGGGAAGTTACCGATAAGGCAGTCAACTCCCATTTCTGAAAGTCTTCTGATATCCTCATATTCGTTAACGGTCCAGGTGTTTATAACCATACCTGCATCGTGAATTTCCTTCACTGATTCCTCGTTAAGAGTAATGTGCCAGGGATGACAGCACTGAACATTTCTTTCTTTTGCATATTTGCCGAAATCCACGAGCCAGTCTCCGGTAAGAAAGCCCCTTGTAATTCCGGGGGCAATTTCTTCACAGCGCTTTACTGTAAAGTGATTGAAGGATGAGAAAATAATTCTGTCCTCCAGACCGTATTCCTTTATAAGCTCAACTGTTCTTTTTTCAATTGTGGGATACTCATAAACACCTGTTTTAAGTTCAATATTTGTTACGATATCCGTATCCTTTATAAGCTCAAAATACTCCCTGAGTGTGGGAACACCGCAAAAGCCGTAAACACCTCTGAATGTAGCTGAAGCATCATATTTCTTAAGCTCTGCAAGAGTCATATCCTTAACAAGACCTTCTCCGTCACAAGTACGTTTAATATCCTCATCGTGAATAATAACAATTTCATTATCCTTTGTAAGGTGAATATCAAGCTCAATTCCGTCAACACCGATTTCAACAGCCTTACGGAAAGCGAGCATTGTGTTTTCGGGATACTTACCTGAAAAACCTCTGTGGGCAAATATTTTTGTCATAATAACACTTCCTCAAAATTTATTTACAGTATGATTATACACTCTCAGAAAAAATTTGCAATATGCAGTAAAGAAAAAAACACCTTCTGCCACAGTGTGACAGAAGGCAAAAATCAACTTTCTTATTACATATATATGATAGCATATAAAAAGAGAAAAATCAAGACTTGTAATTTACTTTTGTCAGGTGTATTATACAAAGGTAATTTTCTTTTATAGTAAAATGAGGTGATTTTATGCCGCCACCGATGTACCGCCACAGACACGGATATGACCCCGAAAAAAAGGTTCCCGTGGTAAAAAATATTGCTTTTGCCTTAAAGCTCGTATGGCAGACGGACAAAAAGCTGCTTTTATGCTCATTTATCAATATGAGTGCTGATATGATTTTCTCCGTTTTCCTGCAGAATATTCTGTTTTTAAAGGTGCTTCTCGGAATTATTGATTCAAAGGGAGATTTCAGTGAGTTTACAAAAAATCTTGTTTTGTTCCTTGTACTTTCTGTAATTGTAAAAGGAATAAACTGGACCGCAAACTACATAAGGCAGGTATCCACAAAAAAGGTGCTCAAAGGGCTTAACAACAAGGTTTTTGCAAAAGCTATTGCACTTGATGTTTCATGCTATGAGGACCCTGAGTTTTACGATAAGTATCAGAGAGCAACTCAGATTCTCGCCTGGGGACTTTTTGTTTCTGTATGTGACAATATGGGTTCAATTGTTGCAGGCATAATTTCTCTTTGCCTTGTAATCGGTACGGTTATAAGCATTGACCCTTCATATATTCTTTTCCTTTTGCCGATCAGCCTTGTTTTTGTAATTGAGCTTTTCAAAAGCAAGCTTGTTTATAAAAGAGACAAGGAAATGACAACAAACAACCGTATAAAGGCTTATATTCAAAGAACGGTTTTCCTTAAGGATTTTTCCAAAGATATGAGAACTTCAAATATCTTTCTTGTTCTTATGGAGCGTTTCAGAAATGCCATTGATATGAATGTTGAAATTCTGAAAAAATACGGACTCAGGCTTTTCCTTTACAGTATGTTAAGCTCCCTTTTCAGTGATTTCATTCCTACCATAGGCACATATGCTCTTGCAGGATATCAGTTTATATATACTGACAAAATGACGGTTTCATCCTTTTCTGTTGTGCTTTCTTCAATCAATGCTGTTCAGGAGGCGGCAATGAGAGTTGCGGGCAGCTTTGAAATGATAAGCCAGTCTGCTTTTTATTTTCAGAACCTCCGCGACTTCTTTGACTATGAGCCAAAAATCAAAAGCGGTAAAGAAAAATGCGGTGAATTTGAATCACTTGAATTCAGAAATGTTTCCTTCCGTTATCCTTCCGCAAAAAAGGATTCAATTAAAAATCTTTCATTTAAAATCAATAAGGGAGAAACAGTAGCACTTGTTGGTGTTAACGGTGCCGGTAAAAGCACAATAGTAAAGCTGATGCTGCGTTTTTACGATGCTACAGATGGCGAAATTCTTTATAACAGCAAGAACATAAAGGATTATGACCTTCAGAGTCTTCGCAGCAGCTACGGTGCGGTTTTTCAGGATTACAAAAACTTTGCCGTTTCCGTTTTTGAAAATATTCTTTGTCACGAATGTACCGACGATGAAAAAGAGCTTGCGGAAAAAGCCCTTAAACAAAGCGGTATATGGGATAAAATTTCAGCCTTACCCAAGGGCGGAGATACGGTGCTTACAAAGGAATTTGAAAATGACGGCATCGGTCTTTCAGGTGGCGAAAATCAGAAGGTTTCCACCGCAAGACTTTTTGCAAAGGATTTTCAGTTTGCTGTTCTTGACGAGCCCTCCTCGGCCCTTGACCCTATTGCAGAATACAATATGTATCAGAATCTGATTGAAGTCACAAAGGGTAAAACCGTGCTTTATATTTCACACCGTCTTTCAAGTGCCGTGCTTTCCGATAAAATTATTGTTATCGGCGGCGGAGAGCTTATTGAAATGGGCTCGCACGCTGAACTTATGGCAAAGAACGGTGAATACTGCCATATGTTTACTTTGCAGTCTTCAAGCTACAACAGAGATGAGGAGGTAAGCAGTGATGAAAAAGAGTAAAAATGAACACTCAATGCTTTCCAACATCATTTTCTTTGTAAAGCTGATTTTTAAAGCCTCTCCCCTTCTTGTTATCGGTGACTTTATATGGGGTATACTGCAGATTCTGCCCGGAAGGCTCATATCCGTTCTCGGAATTAAATATATTATTGATGTTGTTTCAGAGGGAAAGGATCTTGACCGTATATTCTATGCTGTTATTGCCATTGCCGCAGTGCTTATTGTAAGCACCCTTCTTTCCTGGCTTTACAGAGAATTTTTCTGGAACATTGAAAAGGAAAAGGTACACTATAACCTTAACAGAAGCCTTTACGAGAAAGCAAAAAAATTGGACCAGGAAAGCTATGACAACCCTGAATTTTACAACAACTTTATTCTTACGGTTGAATCCTCATCGGATAACATTCAGAATCTTTTAGGGCTTGTAAGAAACTATGTGGGCAATGTAATTTCACTTATCACAATAGCGGGTGTACTTATTTCAATTGACCCCGTATGTCTTATTATTATACTTGTTTTTATATGTGCATTTCTTCCCCTCAGCCGTAAAATAGGCGATTTGCAGATGGGAAGAAGAATTGATAACACAATGTATCACAGACGAAGCGACTATTTTCAGCGTATTTTTTATCTGCAGGATTACTGCAAGGAAGTCAGAATGAATGAAATCTCTCCCCTGCTTATGGAACGCTACAACGATGCGGCTGATGATGTTATAAAAAATCAGAAGTATTATTGGAAAAGGATTTCATCCCTTTATATGGTGCAGGAAACAGGCATTCAGATTTTAGGCTTTATGTTTGTTCTTCCCCTTTATCTCGGCTACTGTGTTCTTGTTAAAGAAAGCCTTTCACCAGGTGATTTTGTTGCCGCCTTTAACGGTGCACACTCAATTGCAATTTCAATAAACTTCCTGACCGTGTGGGCTGTTGCCGTTTTCTCTGAAAGAGGTAAGATGATTGAAAAATACCGTGAATTTATAAAGGCTGATTTCAAGGTAAAAGACGGAGAAAGACAGGCAGAAGCAACAGAACCGAAGGAAATTAAAATTGAGAATCTCTCCTTCACCTATCCCGGTAACAGTGAGCCTACCCTCAGCGATATTAACCTTACAATAAAGCCTTATGAAAAAATAGCCCTCGTTGGCTATAACGGTGCAGGAAAAACTACCCTTACAAATCTGCTTCTGAGATTATATGACCCGACTCAGGGTGCAATTAAAATTGACGGTGAGAATATAAAGGACTTCACCCTCAGCTCACACCGCAACAGATTTTCAGCAGTTTTTCAGGATTTTCAGCTTTTCTCATGCAGTGTTGGAGAAAATGTTGCCCTTGATATGGCATATGACACCGAAAAGGTTACCGAGGCTCTCGGTCACAGCGGATTTACAAAGCCACTTCCCCACGGCAACGAAACGGAAATGCTCAGGGAATTTGATGACGAGGGTGTTATGCTTTCAGGCGGTGAAAGTCAGAAGGTTGCGATTGCCCGTGCTTTTTACAAAAACTGTCCTTATGTTATTCTCGATGAACCCTCGGCAAACCTTGACCCTGTTGCAGAATACAATCTTAACTGTGCTATGACTGAAGCTGCCGCAAATAAAACTGTTATATTCATCTCACACCGACTTTCCACCACAATAAATGCAGACCGCATTTTTGTTATGGAAAAGGGTCGGATAATTGAAAGCGGAAGCCACAACGAGCTGATAAAAAAGAACGGCACATATGCTTATATGTTCAATCTTCAGGCGGAAAAGTACAGGAACGGTAGTAATCAGTAGTAAGCAGTTAGTAAAAAGAGGCTGTAAAAAAACTAAAAGCATCACAAATACTTATAAATCAGGAAAAACAAAATATCAAAACCGTTGTAAAGCACAGAAAATGAGCCTTACAACGGTTTTACTGTTTTATTATTTTTACAGCAGGACCTGAACCGGATTTTCATTTTTATCCCTGAAAAGTATTAAGCAAAAAAGCTGTATCCTTATAGGAAATATCCCTGACTACTGAAAAGGGGCTGTATTTTTTACAGCCCCTTTTTATTATTAATACTGGAAGTCTGAAAGGTACATATAGTTATCAAGAACTGCTGTACCAACAGCGCTCATGCCGACAACCTTACCGCTCTTAACATTGATAAGGATGTGCATATACTGATCAAGGGATACGATTTCGTTTGTTTCGGGATTAAATACAAGCTCTGCTGTGCAGTCATAGTAATTAAGCTCAAAATCAATATCCTTTACAACGAACTTAACAGCGGCATCATTCTTAAGTGTGTTATGTACATCAGCCATCATAATCGGAGTGAACATTGAGCCGACTGCGTTATTACAGCTTGTTGCGCCCTCTGCGGGAGGCTCGGGATTGAGCTCATCGTTAAGCACGATTACAATTTTCACATTACCGTCAGGAAGCTCTGTACAGGTTGCGGACTTGATTTTACTTACGTCTGTAAGCATACAGCCCTTCTTTACCTTGTAAATCGGGAACCAATACATATCGTTACCCTTTTCTCTTACTTCAGGATTTGCACGGGCATCCTCTTCTGTTGTGAAGAAAAGGGAAGCAAGGGGCAAAATCTTATTGAATACGCCGCCTTCAAAGTTAACCTTATCCTCGGGAATAGCCTGATACTCAACCTTCTTATGAGCGGGGCCTGATGACTTAGCCTTATCAACTACCTCAGTGTATCTTGCAAGAATTTCTGCCGGAGTCTGAGGAAGTCCTGTAGGAGCTGCAGGTGCAGTTGTTGTTGCAGCTTCGGAAGAAGCTGTTGTATCAGCTGACTGAGGTGCAGTTGTTGATGCAGCAGGAACCGTTGTTGCGGGTGCCTGAGTTGTGGGAGCCTGAGTTGTAGGTGCTGTTGTGGGTGCCGTTGCAGGAGTCTCTGTGCCCTGAGCTACGGGAGCTTCAATGGGCTCAGGTGTTTTCTGCGGTGCGGTTATAAAGAAGATTGTACCTACCACAAGACAAACTACTACAGCGAGCAGTGATGAAAAGAATAATTCATCTTTTTTCATGTTTTTTCTCTCCTTTTTTGTTTTTTATATTCTCTAACAAAGAAGCTTTGCTTCCTTGATGAAAGCCTTTTACATATCAAAAAGACTCATCTGTCTGGTTTCAGGCAGATCTTTGAGTGCACCGACCTGACGGAGTGCTTCAATTGTTGAGGATGAAGCACTACCCTTCTGAGCAAAGTCGTCAATTGAAACGAACTCATCAACACCGTCTCTTGCATGCATAAGAGCAATTGCTGCATTTTCACCAACACCTGAAAGCGCACCGAAGGGCATACGGATTTTTCCGTCTTCTATTTCATAGGTGTTAGCGTGGGATTTGTAAATATCAACGGGAAGGAACTCAATTCCTCTTGCCATCATTTCATTTACAACCTGAAGTGTGGGATACATATTCTGTTCCTTGGGCTGTGCATCTTTGCCCTTTTGCCTGATTTCAGCCATTCTGCGCTTCACGGCATCCCTACCCTGAAGAACGGTAACAGCTTCAAGGTCACCGCCGCGAACTGTCATAAATGCTGCATAATACTGGAGCGGATAATAAATCTTGTACCAGCCGAGTCTGAGTGCAGCACTGACATATGCGGCAGCGTGAGCCTTCGGGAACATATACTTGATTTTCATGCAGGAATCAATGTACCACTGCTCAACGCCGTTATCCTTCATAGCCTTGATATGCTCCTCGGTAAGAAGCTTTGTTGCATTACCCTTACGTACAATTTCCATAATCTTGAACGCCATACTCGGCTCAACACCCTTATGCATAAGGTAAACCATAATATTATCTCGCGTTCCTATAACCTCGGAAATTGTGCATATGCCGTCCTTGATAAGCTCCTGAGCATTACCGAGCCAAACGTCGGTACCGTGTGAAAGTCCAGAAACCTGAAGAAGGTCGGAAAAGTTCTTCGGTCTTGCATCAAGAAGCATCTGAATAACAAAAGGCGTACCCATTTCAGGGATAGAAAGTGTACCCGTCGGGCAGTCGATATCCTCAGCAGTAACACCCAAGGGCTCGGGACTTAAAATAAGCTCATAGACCTTAGGGTCGCAGATATCCGTTTCCATAACGGGAATACCCGTCAGATCTTCAAGATATTTATAAAGCGTGGGAACATCATGGCCGAGATTATCAAGCTTCAGGATGGTATCGTGGAGAGCGTGGAAGTCAAAATGGGTTGTTCTTGTTTCGCTCTTATTATCGTCAGCGGGATGCTGAATTGCCGTGAAATCTGAAAATTCAAAGGCACCCGGTACAACAACCATACCGCCCGGATGCTGACCCGTTGTTCTTTTTACACCGGTACAGCCCTTTGTAAGTCGGTCTTCCTCAGCACGTGATACAACAATGTTTCTTTCCTGAAGGTACTTTTTAACATAGCCGTAAGCTGTTTTATCGGCAACAGAGGCAATGGTACCCGCCTTGAAAACATAACCGTCACCGAAAAGGGTTTCCGTATAGCGGTGTGCCCTTGACTGATACTCACCTGAGAAGTTAAGGTCGATATCAGGGCTCTTATCACCCTTGAAGCCAAGGAAGGTTTCAAAGGGAATGTCATGGCCGTCTCTTGCCATGGGTGTTCCGCATTCGGGACAGTCCATAGGCGGAAGGTCATATCCTGAGCCGACTTCACCTTTAAGGAAGAACTGACTGTATTTACAGTTGGGACAGCGGTAATGGGGTGCAAGAGGATTAACCTCAGAAATACCGGAAGCGTTGGCTACATAGGATGAGCCGACAGAGCCTCGGGAACCGACATGATAGCCGTGTTCCTCTGAGTTATATACAAGCTTCTGTGCAATCATATAAAGAACGCCGAAGCCGTGCTTTATGATTGACGTAAGCTCCTTTTCAAGTCTGTTAGCAACATACTCGGGAACGGGGTCACCGTAAAGACTCTTGGCCTTATCCCAGCAAAGGCGTGTAAGCTCTTCGTCTGCTCCTTCAAGGAAGGGCGGATAGTTGCCCGAAGGAATGGGAATAATTTTTTCAATCATATCCGCAATTTTATTTGTGTTGGTAATAACGATTTCCCTTGCAGTTTCTTCACCTAAGTAAGAAAACTCACTGAGCATTTCCTCTGTATTTCTGAAATATAGGGGTGCCTGCTGGTCAGCATCGGAAAATCCCTGACCCGCCATAAGAATTGCCCTGAATTTTGCATCTCCCGGGTCAATAAAATGAACGTCACAGGTTGCAACGGTCATTTTGCCAAGAGCATCGGCAACGTGAATAACCTTACGGTTAAAGTTGCGTATATCCTCAACACTTTTAACCTGAGGGAATTTTTCGGAGCGAATCATATACTCGTTATTTCCGCAGGGTTGAACCTCAAGGTAATCATAGAAGGAAGCAATTTTAAGGATTTCTTCATCGCTTTTTCCTTCAGCAATTGCTCTGTATACCTCTCCGGCTTCACAGGCTGAGCCGATAATAAGGCCTTCTCTGTGCTTTATAAGTTCACTTTTGGGAATAATCGGTCTTCTGTGGAAATATTCAAGGTTTGATTTTGTAATCAGCTTGTAAAGATTTTTAAGTCCCGTCAGGTTTCTTACAAGAATAATCTGATGGAAGTATTTGTTTTTACCTTTTTTCCAGGTTTCAAAGCTCATCTCGGTATCATCCATAAAATAGCCTTCCATACCGTAGATAATTTTGATTTTACCCTTTGAAGCCTAAACCGCTTCGGGGAAAGCCTGAACAACACCGTGGTCAGTAATGGCAATTGCCTTATGACCCCAATCAATTGCACGCTGAACAAGCACCTTTGCATCGGTCATACCGTCCATCATTGACATTTTTGTATGAAGATGAAGCTCAACTCTTTTTTCTTCTGCGTCGTCTGTTTTGGGAATTTTTTCAACAAGGCTTATGGCTCTGGGTGAAATTACATTTTCACCCGAGAATTTATCAAAGGCAAGGTCGCCTCTTATCATAACCGTTTCGCCATCTTTAATTTTAGCCATAATTGCATCGCAGTTTTCTTTTCTTTCAAAGACCTTGCAGGTGTATGCATATGTACCGTCAGTAATATTGAAGGTTATAATATAACTTCTGTTATCCCTTGTTTCTCTTGAATCAAAGGAGAAAACATCACCCCATACAACGCAGGAGCCGTCTTCAACAGAAATTTCATTAAGAGGCTTGGGATTTTTTGTTATGCGGTTGCCGTAAATCGGCTTTGCTGTTTCAAGGTAAAGAGGTATACCCTCAACAATTTTATGTTCCTTGGGCTTTGGTGCAAAAACCTCACGGGGGTCAATGCCCTTTGCAATAAGGTTTTCTTCCTCAGCCTTTTTCTGGAATGCGGCAATCTGCTCATTATCAAATTCAAGCTCCGTTGCACCGCAGAATTCAACCTCAACCTGTCTGCCGAAGCGTTTTAAAATTATACGCTCCATAAATTCTGCCGCGTTTACGCTTTTAAGAATGTCACCGCCGCCGTGGGTAAGCTCAATGTATAATTTTTTACCGTCAAAGCCTGCACTGCTGCCGACGAAAAATCCGTTTGTTGCGGCAATTGCAAGGTTTGCTTCATGAGCGAGAGTTCCGTAATATTCTTCACTGAAGCACTGAGAAGGCATTTTAGGCTCAATGGTAACTGAGGAAACAGAAAGAATTTCCCTGAGATATTCCTCAGCCTTATTCAGAACCCTGTAATTTACTAAAAGCGGAAAGAAAGCATCAATTTCAATGCTTTTCTTTTCCATTGCAATCCGCACATTTTCTATTGTTGCATTTTCGAACACCTCGTGCAGCCTTTCATCAGGAAAAGTGCCGAAGAGTTCTTCAAATCTGTTACTCATTTATATTCTCCGTGATTTATAACTTTTCAATTTCCGCCATAAGCTCATCAACAATATTTTTCTCCTGAACCTTGCGGAGAATTTCACCTTTTTTAAAGATTATGGCACAACCGTCACCGCCTGCAATACCGATGTCAGCTTCCTTAGCTTCACCGGGGCCGTTAACAACACAGCCCATAACAGCAAC
>JAXJQQ010000106.1:0-6426 GCA_036311065.1 Acutalibacteraceae bacterium
AATTCATTTGCCGCAATACGAAGATTGTTTACATCTGTGCTATATGTATCCATAGCTTCTTCAAAAATAGTTTCGTAGTCTGAGATGTTGAAGCCACCGTTCATATTCATAACTTTTACGTCTGTGATGGCATCGTCAACATTTTTTGACTTCTTGTAGCCGAGATAAACAGCCTTGTCAGCGCCGGGGTTAAGATTTTTATCAAGAACTGTGAAGCCAGCCTCTGTGAGCATCTTTTTTGCTTCATCTGCTGTGGCTGCTTCTGCCATTTTGAGGTCACTTAAATAGTAAGTAACTCTGCCGGCACTTGCGGGCATTACCATTGTTACGCACATTGTTGCAACAAGAATCATACTGATTAATATTTTTGATAATTTCATAAGTCGCGTCTCCTTTTTAAATTTTGACTTTAATATAATTATACACATAGCCTATTACAAACTTCTTACAAACAATGCAATATATACATTTGCTGCAAAAACAAGAATCTATGGATGAGAAATTATAACAAATCGCCTTCATTTATCTTCCAGATAACGTCTGTGCAATCTTTAATGTACTGATTCCAAGTAAGCTTATTGACTATTTCATCAAAATTACTCAAAGCACCCGATTCATAAAGAATATGTAACTCATCACCGATAAAAACAATACCCTCTGCGCCGGGAAGGTTATCGTGAAGCGTGAAGTTGTTTTCATTTACATAAACAGTATTTTCGGTGAAGTTTACTGTTGCTACGGCTACTGCAGCTCCTATGCTGCCGTCTGTGGTTCTTGACAAATACATCTTATATGTATCATCGTCAATTTTTCTGAAATAAATGCCCTGAATGCAGTCCATTGTGTTATCCACATTTACAACATTACTTGCATTGTCTTTAATGGATTCCAAAGCTGCCCATTCTTCTTCTGAAGAGTCGCCTGAAAGCTTATAGCCTAAGATAGCGTTAAAATACTCATCATTCGGCTTCCATACCCAATCCTTACCTATAAATCCCATTTTTGCCAATGCGGGGCTCAAGGGTGAGGCTGAATAGAAATTACCTGCCCAAAGAATACCGTCGGAAACACTGACATATGCTGAATAAGTTACACCAAGCTGACCGAAATTCAGTGTATCCCTATAGGCAATATCTTTAACTGTACTACTTTCTACATCCAAGTCACTAAGCGGGAAATATGCAACACCGCAATCGCTTGTAACATAGAGATTATAGTCTGAAACAGCGATACCACCGGCGTGACACTGCCACATTTCGCCGTCGGGAGTGTAAAGATTAAACTGAGCTGCAAAATTTCCCGTCTCTCTGTCAAGAGCAAAAATTACACTTGGATTTTCTTCGCTTTTATCATATGACGAAACGAGAATCCAATCCTTTTCTGGCAGATAAGTAAGACCCTGAGGTATCATATCCTCAGTCTGACCGGGTACAAGATAGTTGGGATTACCGTTTGTGCCGTCCATAGGAACTGCGGAACCTGAAAGATAATTCGGTATATATGATTGGTTGAGGGTTTTCCAGTCAGCCATAACATGCTCACGCTTAAAGCCTGTGGTGACATCATCCTCATATACAACCTTTTCTGAAGAAGCATCAGTAACAGCACCTTGTGAGTGTTTATCCGCCGTGTAATCAATTACCGCAAGCTTAAGTGTAAGCACAGCTGCAATAATCACAAATATCACCAAAATTACAACAAGAGCTCGTTTAACAATTTTGTTCATTTTAATCTTCCTTTATCTGTATGTATTTTCAATCGGTTGGTCATATTCAAAGCTGATAATTTTTACATCATCGTCTGTATAATCGAAGAAAGCTTCGTTTGAAGGTTCTCCTGATTTGATATAAAGATAAGGCTCAGGCTTATCTTTGCCGGACATTATATAATAATTCGGGTCAGACATAAAAAACTCAGGACAAATATCAAGACCAACCATAATTACGCCCTTATCGGTTGTTTTGATATCATAATCGGTAAAACCATCGTGGCCCTTTATGTAGCCGTTCCAGTCTCGGCCTATACCGTCAAGAGCCTTGCTTACACCCTCAAATTCACATACATAGGTGCCTTCAATTTTCTTTGTTTCACCATCAACCTCATAAGTGAGAGCAAAATCGAATTCACTCTCTCTGATATCCGGTTTAGGAATGCTTCTGAAAGTACCATTGAAAGCTCCGGCAATCAACCCTGAGATTATCAAACCTAAAATAAGACCAATTCCTAATCCTAAAGCTACGCCTTTAAACGTTACTTTTTTCATATATCTATCTCCTTTATAAACAAATCTATAGTAATATTATGCACACAGGTTATTACAAACTACTTACAAATAAAGTATAAATAAAAATTTTTCAAAAAAATCCATACATACAAGAAATTTCTCAAATACTTTTTTCATAGAGTACAAAAAAGGTGCGGAGATTATGTCACGCACCTTTATCCAATTTAAAATATCAATAATGTGTCACACCACATTTGCAAATAGGATTCATCTCGAATAAATACCAGAAGAACTGAACAATCTTCCAGATAAAGCCCATAAAGCCTGATTGATGACAAATATGGTCGCAAGCGATGTCTGTAGGTTCTTCAGGTGTGTCGGGTGTAGGCTCATCAGGAGTGGGTTCTTCAGGTTTTTCGTACTCATAGCCACAACCATTGTCACAGATATAGTCACCATTTTCGTCTATGTGAGTGAGAGCATCAACTGCAACTGTTTCTCTGTCAAGCTCTTCACCGCAATCATCACAGTAAACAACGAGGTCGTATGAGCCTGCTACATCGCACTTGGGAGCTACTTCGTTTTCAACTACAACTTCACCCTTATTATGTCCGTTAGGTGCAACCTCATTTGCGACGTATGTATCACCACAAGCTGTGCAAGTGTATGTTGTATAACCGCCATTTTCGCAATCGGGTGCTGTTACTACCGCTTTGTAATCATGTCCGAGAGCTATGACAGTTTCCTGTGACACAAGAACTTCGCCGCACTCCTCACAATGCTTACCTTCGGTAAGACCTGTCTCAGTACATGTAGGTGGAACACCGTCAATTACCGCAACAGTGTGTCCTTTTGCATCGGTAGGCTCTTCTTCTGTGGCAGTTTTACAGAAAACACATTCACGGACGTTTGTACCCTTCTGTGTGCATGTGGCTGCTGTCACTTCCTTCCACTCACCGAAAGTATGGAACGGGACAATGGTAACAGTCTTGCCGTCTGCAAGCTTTTCTCCACAGTCAGAACAATAGAGATCTCCTGTGAAGCCTTCTTCAACACAGGTTGGCTCAGCAGTTCCTCTGAATTCCGTATTAAGGTGATCACAATCTTCAAAAGAAACAAAGAACAGTTCATTTTTCTCAGCATATGCCTGTGCTGTACTGCCTTTATAACCGTGGATGACAATAACAGATATTGTGTCTTCGGGTTCTATCTCAAAAAAGTCTTCGTATTTTTCGAAAAAAGCGTTCTGTTCTTCTTCTGTTGCTCCCTTGATATAAAGCAATGCCGACTCAGCAAGTATCTTAGCATATGTTTCTGTAAACTCCTTCGTTGTCATTGAAGGCACTATCATTGACTCTTCTGGAATAAGATCATCTCCGATAACTGTATCGGGATTGTAAAAATAAAGATCTTTTACAAGTAATGCTGAATTAAACGCATATTCGCCTAAAAACTCGATACTTGCGGGAAGATCGATTTTTTCAATCAACATACAATCAGAAAAAGCCTGGTTACCGATTGTTTTTATCTGAGCAGGAATGTTGATTCGTTTAAGAAGCAAACATTCAACGAAAGCAGCTTCACCGATTGTTGTGATTGTGTCAGGAAGAGTGATCTCTTCAAGACTGTAGCATGAGCTGAATGTATTGTCCTTTATTTCAGTAACACCTGAAGGAATATTTATGTTTTTCAGACAGAAGCAGGAAGCAAATGCGCCGGCACCGATTGATGTTACTGTTTCAGGAATGAGAATACTCTCAAGTAAATACACTTCAGCAAAAGCTTCGTCAGCAATTGCTGTAATAGGACAGCCCTCAATTGTTTCGGGAATCACCATATCGCCACTGAACTGATCATAACAATCTGTGATTGTTACTTCACCGTCAATAATCTCATATGACAAACACAGAGAAGAATCGGGGATACCTTCAAAAGCATTAAACGCAATTTCGTTCTGCTGTGCATAGTAAGAAGCTGAACTATTATTGTAACCGTGAATCACAACGTCAAGAACGCAGTCTTCAGCTTCATCAGAAGCATCTTCACATTCCTGCTCTTTTTCAGCAATTTCTTCTTCAGTATAATCATCACTGACATACATTTTGTTCAGTTCTGCAAACATATCTGCATATTCGGCAGCAGTAATATCAGAAAATCTGATACCTTCTGTATCAATAGCACGGTCATTAATATCCGCAATGGGATTATAGATATATATATCTTCCAGAGAAAGGCAGGCTTCAATTGCACCTTCTTTTATGCTTTTTACATTAGCGGGAATGCTTATGCTCTTAAGTGTATAGCAGCCTGAAAGAATACCTTCATTAAGCACGGAAAGTCCGGAGGGAATATTTATACTTTCAATGTTTATGCAGAAAGCAAACGCATAGTCACCTATGTATGTAATGGTATCGGGAAGAACAATATTCTCAATGCTGTAACAATCACCGAATGCATTGCTTCCGATAGCTTCAAGTGATGCAGGAAGTGAAAGCTCTTCAAGAGAAATACACATTGAAAATGAACTGTCGCCGATTTCAGTCAGACTTTCGGGGAACTGAATATTCTTAAGCTTAAAGCAATTTGCAAAAGCACACTCGCCGATTGCAGTAACAGGACAGCCGTCGATTGTATCGGGAATTACAACATCTCCGCTGATGGATTTGTCACAATCAGTGATTATAACTTCTCCGTCATCGATTTCATAAGTCAGATAATCGGTGATGTTTTCATCTGCGGCCAAAACCGAGATATCTGTCATTATAACCATTGAAATTATCATAACAAATGACAGCAAAAATGATATGATTTTTTTCTTTGAATTCATAAAAAAGCCTCCAAGTCGTATTCAATATTGACTTAAGTTTAATTATACATACAAGAGATTACAAACTTCTTACAAATAAAACCTAAATTAAAATTTTTTCAAAAAAATCCATACATACGAGAAATCTCTCAAATACTTTTTTCATAGAGTACAAAAAAGGTGCGGAGATTATGTCCCGCACCATTTTTGGATGCCTTTTGATATGATTTATTCAGCTAAATCAACACTTTGGCTTTCACGCTTTTTCTTAAGTTTTACATAAATAATTGCACCTGCAGCAGCAACAAGAAATGCAGCAATTACCACAACGGAGCCTGTACCGAGCATTGAGCCGACTAACCACCCATTATCATTATATTCATATACCTTTATTAGGTAGATATAATCGCCGCCTGCCTCCTCATTAAGATCCTGGGAATTACCGTCCTGATTAGTGACACGGATTTCGCTATGAGCACCCGCAGCGGTACCTGTAGTGATACTCAAAACAGTCTCATCGACTGCCTTAATGTCAAGCAATGGGCTGTATTTATAGGATGCAGGTTTTCTGCATTCGTAAAGATAGATATACTTGCCACCTGCTTTATAATTGAGGTCAAGATTTGAAACCAAGGTGTATTTGTCAAATGTCTTAGCAGGATTCTTCTGATTATTGGTTAACTTCAGGTCATAAACAGCATCGTTTTTATCAGCTGTTCGCTTCATACCGAGGTAGATGTAATGTCCTCCTGCGTCTTCATTAAGATCCTTTTTGATAATATCGGTGTAGCCTGCTTCAAGAAGCTTGGTCGCCGCCTGAAGATCTCCGCTTGAATCTGCAACAACATTGACGCTCTGAATATAAGGCTTATCAGCACCCTCTCGCTTGAACGAAAGCTGATTGCCGTGCATAAAATAGTCATCTTCAACGAAGATTTCAGCTCCGCCTGCTTTCTCATTTTCATTGTAAGCAGTTATAAAATACTTGTTATCCATTGTGCGTACAGGCTCAAAATCATCATAAGAGAACATATCTGACATCTTGACTTCTGTAATCGGTTCACCTAAAGCGGGATGGCTTGAAACATAGACATAAACCTGACGCTCAAGAGCACAGTCAGCATCGCTCTTATCACCCTGTTCAGTAAGACTCGCAAGAGATACACGCGTATATTTCACATCAAAGGTTTCTCCTTCATAGGTAATCGTACGCTGGATTTCTTTCTCCGGACGCTCTCCCTTTTTGGCAACATAGAGTCTGATATCAGTAAGAGCTTCACTTGCCTTGTCGGATTTCTGAATACCCACATAGGTGTAATTGGCACTTTCTATGTCGTCATCCTCATCGAATTCGGTGTTGATGTTAATTCTGTAAGTGGTTGTTGCACCTTTACCG
>JAXJQQ010000107.1:0-10537 GCA_036311065.1 Acutalibacteraceae bacterium
ATTCATAGCCGATAACCTGATCGTCAGCATCAAGAGCCATTCTTGTAACATAGCCTTCTGCCATTTCAAGGTAACGAACGCCCTTAACCTTTGTGCCGTACATTGTACCAACCTGAGAACGAAGGCCCTTACCGAGGTCTTCAAGACCTGCGCCGATGAGAAGGCCGTCTTCTGAGAAAGCGGACTGGCTTCTGCCGTATACGATCTGAAGGAAGAGCTCTCTCATAGCTGTGTTGATAGCGTCACAAACAAGGTCTGTGTTGAGAGCTTCAAGAATTGTTTTACCGGGAAGGATTTCACTTGCCATAGCAGCGGAGTGAGTCATACCTGAACAGCCGATAGTTTCAACGAGAGCCTCCTCGATGATGCCGTTCTTTACGTTGAGGGAAAGCTTACAAGCGCCCTGCTGAGGAGCACACCAGCCAACACCGTGTGTGAAAGCGGAGATGTCCTTGATTTCATAAGCCTTGGTCCACAGACCTTCCTGAGGAATGGGTGCGGGGCCGTGGTTCGGTCCTTTTTTGACCATACACATTTGTTCAACTTCATGTGAATAATTCATGATGTTCTTTTGCTCCTTTCGGAATGTATTATTGGTTTTAATTGATTACCACCATTTATAATATCAAAAATCTTTCAGACTTTCAATAGCACAAGCATATATTTTTTTAATAAAACTATATAATTTTTTATATATTCTTTACTTCTACTCCGTAAGGAGCAAGTGACAGACGGGCAAGCTTGAAATACTGCTTACCGAATGGGATGCCGATAATTGTTACACAGAAAACAATTCCTATTACAAAATTTTCAACCGCCATAGGTATTCCCGTGAAAATTGCCCAGAAGAAATTCTGAACACCGCTTACTGCCGTAGGCTTTTCCTGAAGCTCCTTTGTAAAGGGTGCAAAGGTAAGAGAAGCGAGCTTGAAGCACTGCTTACCCAAAGGAATTCCTATTATTGTAATATGCCACAGAATTCCGTAAATAAGCCAAAGTCCCGCATTGGCTGCACCGCCGAAAATAATCCAGATAATGTTTCCTAATGTTTTCATTTTTCATTCCTTCTTTAATAGGTTATTTTATACTTTTCAATAAGCGTATAGCCCACCGTTGTATCTGCCACGGTTTTTGCCACCTCAAATTTTATATCAGAAAGCACAGATCCCTGTACGGTAAGATTTTTAAGCTTATTATCCTTAACGGAAAAGCTGACCTTAGCCGCATCAAAATAGGTATCGGATGAACGGATTTTAAGAGGCGTGGTATCAAGTGAGGCAGGATTTTTAAGGCTCAGAAGGCCGTCGTAATAGGCTCCGTTTTTACGGCTGCCGTTATCCTTTTTTACCGTAAAGTTCACACTGTAACCGCCCTTTGTTTTTTTTACCTCATATAATTCAATATCGTCTTTTTTAACACAGGCATTTTTTCCGTAGGGTTCAAACAGATTGTTGGCAGTAATATTTCCGCTTTTTCCGCCGTAAAAAACATACTTTTTATTAAGAACACCCTTATAAAGGTTTGCAATATTTTTTACGGTCATAGCAAGGTTTTCCTTACTGCAGAAAACCATTTCAGTATCAATTTCCTTGGTGTAATTCACCGTCATATTTTTTGTTGCCTTAACCTTATTCACATGGTCATTATAAACCTTTGCAACCTGTGCTGCTGTATGAGGTATACCGTCAGTGTGGGTGAATTCCTTGTATTCCTCACTTTTTGCTCCGTATGCAACAGAACCGTTTTTGCTTTTATAGGCTTCAATTATGAATTTATATTCCTTATCCTTTTTAAGCTTTTTTACGGTTATTTTATGCTTATCTGTAGTTTTAAGAAGCTTATAAGCCTTCTTCTTTTCACTGTATATATAAACTCTGTAGCCGCTTGCACCTTTTATTTTGTTCCACTTAAGTGTTATATAATCCTTACCTATATCCTCAGTACCTATATTGAATTTACCCTCAGGCGAGGTTACACAGGTAATTTTCCCCCCTGACTTAAGCGGAGCTTTTCTCCCATTATCTATTTTTATGGGCAGAACTTTATAATAATATACCTTGCCGCTGTCAAGTCCGTCAGCCGTGATTTCATTTTCCGCTGTACCGCAGTACAATTCATATTTTCCTGTTTTGGAACTGTATCTGTATACATAATAGAAATCAGCCTCAGAGCTGCTCTCCCAGCTGAAGGAAACGGTATCGGCAGTGCCTTTATTAAAGCCTGTCGGCTTTATCTCTTCAGCCTGTGCATCAGAAAAAGCAAAGAACACCGAAAACAAAACAAAAACAATCAGAACATATATTACTTTTTTCATCAGTTTCCCGCCCTTTCGTGCTTAGTTTTATTAAATGATACTACACCACTTATGTTTTGTCAATTTTAATAAAAAATTACTTTTTTCTAATCGTACTTTAATCTTCGGCGGTTATTATATGGGTGTAAACAGAAGAGAAAACAATCTCAAACCAAATAAGAAAGGTGGAAAAAAATATGAAAAAATTATTCAGAAGCTTACTCGCATTAACATTGGTGCTCCTCGTTGCTTTCTCATCAGTAACAGTTGTCTCGGCAGCATCGGTAGCAAAGGTCACATCCCTTCAGGCTTATAACATCGACGATGATGAAATCAACCTGAAATGGAAAAAAGTAAAAAACGCCGACGGTTATCAGGTTTATATGTATAAATCAGGTGAATGGAAAAGAATCGGAACAACCAAGAATCTGAAATTTGAGGTTGATGACCTAACAAGTGCAAAGCAGTACAAATTCAAAGTCAGGGCATATGACCAGAAAGGCAGCAAAAAATATTACGGTTCATTCTCTTCTGTACTCCTTTCAGCAACAGACCCGGACGAAGTTGAAGGACTCAAGGCATCATCAAAGACCAAAACCACAATCACTCTCAAATGGGAAAAAGAAAAGCGTGCAACCGGCTATCAGGTTTATATCTACAGTTCATCCAAAAACAAATACGTTAAAAGAACTGTTGTTAAATCAAATTCAGCAACAATCAAAGACCTTAAGGCAGGCAAGACTTATAAATTCAAGGTAAGAGCCTACTTCAAGTCCGAAGGCAAATACTACTACGGTGAATTCTCCGATGTGCTGAGTGTTAAGACAGTTGCAAACGCAAGCTCATCAAAAAGCCCTTCTTCCTCCTCACAGTCAGTAATCGGCAACTCAAAGGCAAGCTCAATCGCTTTGAATCATGCAAAGCTTAAAAAAAGTCAGGTGCGCGACTTTGAATGCAAGCTTGATGTAGAAAACGGCATCAAGGTTTATGAGGTTGATTTTGAATACGGCAAATACGATTACGAGTATGACATCAACGCTAAGACGGGTAAAATCATCCGTTGGGAAAAGGATGCAGACTGATACTCTCCACATAAAAAAAGACGGCACAGCCGTCTTTTTTTATGCTTGTTTATTTAACTAACCATTCGTGCTCGGGAGCATAAAAGCGTGATGTTTTGTACCACGTATCATCAGGCAGATGTCTTATCATCCACACATAGCACATTTCATAGCCGGGAGCCACAACCTGCTGATGGTCATACCCGTCAGTAACATAACAGGCTGAGCCCTCAGTGCTTTTGAAAACATTATCACCGATGAAGCAGGCACCGAAGCCCTGAGGCTTATCAAACTGATAATAATAAACCTCCGGCTGGGGATGATGATGAGGCGGATAGCTTGACCATCTTCCGGGCTGATTGAATACTTCACCGAGAACCATATTTGAATAAGGTGCATTGTCATAATCAAAAATAGTTGAGCAGATTCTGTATGCCGTGCCTTCGTACTGGCCCTCACCGAAGTGCTGATAAAGAACATCCTCGGGAGTGTAGAAAACAGGTTCAAAATCCTTTTCGTTATCTGTTTGCTGAATAAGAATTTCAGTATTTTCCTTTGCGGTGATTTTCACTTCAACATTTCTCGGAATATGAAGGCAGAAGGGTTTTCTGTCAAAGGCATTGATTCTTGAAATTTTGCGGCTTTCACCCTTCCAGCAAATTTCCGCTTCACCCTTAAGGATAAGAAAAGCTGTTTCATTTTCACTGTCTGAAACAGTAATTTCTTCATTTTCAGTGAATTTTTTAATTTTTATTGTCATGAGCATTTCAGCGTGCTTGCCACCCATTTCACAAAGGGTCTTAACGCCGTTTTCATCAAACTTAAGCTGTTCAAACATTTATATTTCTCCTTATATATAAATCTCTTTTTTATTTTACTACCTTTACCTGATTTTTACAAGTGGAATTTAAAAAATACAGCAGATGTTTTATTACAAAAATCTGCTGTATTTCAAGTTATACTTCTCTGTTAATTATGTCAATCATAAGCTTCTGTGCCTCATCTGCTTCAGGAATGGGAAACAGCGGATACGGATGGTCAAGGCCTTCCTCAACTATGAGAGTATGCTCAATGCCCTGCTCAGTAAGAATACGGGAGAACTTCTGAATATCGGGACAAAGCATATCTCTTGTTCCTGCGAACATTGTTATTCTGCCAAGATTATGGAAGGTACCGTAAATGGGGCTTACCATCGGGTCGTGAACATCTTTATTGCCTGCCCACTGCAGACCTATATCAATAGTACCGTAAAGTCCGAGCATCGGGTCAATCGGCTCAACAGCCTTGATTTCTTCGTTTTCCATTGAAGCATCCATCCAGGGAGCTATGAGAATAAGCTCCTCAGCCTGAAGTACATCGGGATGCTTATCCCTGATAAGCTGTGCCAGAACAAGACTCATAGCACCGCCTGAGGAATCGCCCACAAGAACAATTCTTTCAACGCCCTCTCTTGAAGCAACATCAAGATAAAACTCCGTCATTACTTCATAGGACTCTTCGCAGGTGTGAACGGGCAATTTGGGATAAACGGGCATTATTACGGGATTTGATGTTTCCTTGGCGATGCGGTTTATAATTTTCCAATGGAAATTCAAAGGATTGTTGAGATATCCGCCGCCGGGAACATAAATTACAAGTGTATCAGTGAAGGTCTCTTCGTTAAAATAAAAGACCTGCATACCGTGCTCAAATCGGCTGTAATAAGATACATCAACCTTAACTCCTGAGGGCTTTGAATAAACCTTTTCGTTTTCAGACGCTCTGAGTCTGAGATTGAGAACATAATCCCTGCCCTGCTCATAGATTCTGTCTCTGTCAACAACAACCATAGCTATTTCGGAAAGGGTTGCCATTACGGAACGGCCGAAATAAAGATGCGATACACCGCAAAGTGCAATAACACACGCCAAAAAGGCACATAATCCGCCGATTATTATTTTCCATTTTTTCTTCATATTTTTTCTCCCTTATTTTTCTCCGTGATTAATTCTAATAAATATTTATGAACAAAGAGGAAACAAACTCTTATTCATATGTTAATGATAGACAAAAATATCAAATACGTCGATTATTTTTAGTATTGTTGTAACAATTAGAACAAATTTATAACAAGATTGCACAACGGCCTCTGTTTTCTTTATTCGGTCGGTATAAGCTTTTCTCTTGACATAAAAATCAAATAATGATAAAATTTTTTGTGTAAATTTATCCATTTAAAAGGAGGAAACATATAATGAAAGCATATAAATTCTGGTTCTGCACAGGCTCTCAGGACCTTTACGGTGATGAATGCCTGAGAAATGTTGCAGAGCACTCTCAGAAAATCGTGGAAGAGCTCAATAAAAGCGGCGTTATGCCCTTTGAAATTATCTGGAAGCCCACCCTTATCACAAACGAGCTTATCAGAAAAACCTTCAACGAAGCCAACACCGACGAGGAATGTGCAGGCGTTATCACCTGGATGCACACCTTCTCACCGGCCAAAAGCTGGATTTTAGGTCTTCAGGAATATAAAAAGCCCCTTCTTCATTTCAACACTCAGTTCAATATGGAAATTCCTTATGACACCATAGACATGGATTTCATGAATGAGAATCAGTCCGCACACGGTGACAGAGAATATGCTCACATCCTTTCACGAATGAACATCTCCCGTGAAATCGTTGTCGGCCACTGGTCAACAAAGGCTGTTCAGGAGAAAATTGCAGCCTGGATGAGAACTGCAGTCGGTGTTGTTGAATCCTCACACATCAGAGTTATGCGTGTTGCAGACAATATGAGAAACGTTGCCGTTACAGAAGGTGACAAGGTTGAAGCTCAGCTTAAATTCGGCTGGGAAATTGACGCTTATCCCGTAAATGAAATTGCTGAGGCAGTTGAAGCCGTTTCTATCTCTGACACTAAAGCCCTTACCGATGAATACTACGAAAAATACAACATCCTTCTTGAGGGCAGAGATGAAGCAGAATTCCGCCGCCATGTTGAGGTTCAGGCTCAGATTGAGCTCGGCTTTGAGCGTTTTCTTAAAGAAAAGAATTACCAGGCTATTGTAACTCACTTTGGTGACCTTGGTGCATTACAGCAGCTTCCCGGTCTTGCTATTCAGCGACTTATGGAAAAGGGCTACGGCTTCGGTGCAGAGGGTGACTGGAAGGTTGCCGCAATGGTAAGGCTTATGAAGCTTATGACCGAAGGTATGAAGGATGCAAAGGGTACTTCAATGCTTGAGGACTATACATATAACCTTGTTCCCGGTAAGGAAGGTATTCTTCAGGCTCATATGCTTGAAATCTGTCCCTCAATTGCAGAAGGTCCCGTTTCAATCAAATGTAAACCTCTTTCAATGGGTGAAAGAGAAGACCCCGCAAGACTTGTTTTCACCTCAAAGGAAGGTCCCGGTATCGCCTGCTCACTTGTTGACCTCGGACACCGCTTCCGCCTTATCATCAATGAGGTTGACTGCATTAAAACCGAAAAGGATATGCCCTCACTTCCCACTGCAACAAATTTCTGGGTACCCAAGCCCGACTTCTATACAGGTATTGAAGCATGGACAATTGCAGGCGGTGCACACCACACTGCATTCTCCTATGACGTAACCACCGAGCAGATGCTTGCCTGGGCAGAAGCAATGGGAATTGAAGCAGTTGTCATCGGCAAAAATACCAATATTACCGATTTCAAGCGTGAGCTCCGTCTCAACGAAGTATATTACAGATGAGGTGCATAATGGATAAGGCACTTATTATAAAAGAGGGCAGAACTGCCCTCGGTATTGAATTCGGCTCAACAAGAGTTAAGGCAGTTCTTATTGACGAAGGCTGTACTCCCCTTGCCTCAGGCTCATACGAATGGGAAAACAGACTGGAAAACGGCTATTGGACTTATTCCCTCGACGAGGTACACACAGCACTCAGGAGCTGCTTCAAAGCACTGAAAGAGGATATAAAAGCAACCTACGGTTGCGATTTCACCACTACGGGTGCCATCGGAATTTCAGGTATGATGCACGGTTACCTTGCTTTTGACAAAAGCGGTAAGCTTCTTACACCCTTCAGAACATGGAGAAATACCACAACAGGTGAAGCGGCAGAAAAGCTCACCGCCGCACTTGATTTCAACATTCCTCAGCGTTGGACAAGTGCCCACACTTATCAGGCAATTCTTTCAAATGAAGACCACGTTCCCGAAATTGCTTATGTCACAACCCTTGCTGGATATGTTCACTACATGCTTACGGGTGTAAATGCCGTTGGTATCGGTGAAGCTTCGGGTATTTTCCCGATTGACAGTAAGACTCTTGATTATGATCAGAGAATGGTTGAGATTTTTGATGAGCTTACCGCAAAGGAAGGCTTTAATAAAAAGCTCCGTGAAATATTCCCCAAGGTACTTTCCGCAGGTGCAAATGCAGGCGATCTTACCGAAAAGGGTGCCCTTATGCTTGACGAAAGCGGTGAATTTTCCGTGAGCATTCCCTTTGCCCCCTGCGAGGGCGATGCCGGTACGGGTATGACAGCCACAAACAGCGTAAGAGAAAGAACAGGCAATGTTTCCGCAGGTACATCTGTTTTTGCAATGCTTGTTCTGGAAAATCAGCTTTCAAGGGTATACCCCGAAATTGATATGGTTACCACCCCCACAGGTAAGCCCGTTGCAATGGTACACTGCAACAACTGTACCGGTGACATAAATGCCTGGGCAAATCTTTTTACCGAATTTGCAAGAGCCATCGGATCAGATATAAGCAAAGGTAAGGTTTTTGACCTTATGTACGAAATGGCAGGTAAGGGTGAAAAGGATTGCGGCGGACTTTTAAGCTACAATTTCTATTCAGGCGAGCCCGTTGCTTACTGCGACGAGGGCAGACCTATGTTCCTTCGCACTCCCGACAGCCGTATGACTCTTCCCAACTTTATGAGAACTCATATTTATTCTGCAATGGCAAGTCTCAAAATGGGTATGGATCTTCTTTTCAAAAACGAAAAGGTTGAGCTTGACGAGCTTTACGGCCACGGCGGATATTACATCTACCCCGGAGTAGGTCAGTCCGTTACCGCTGCTGCTGCAGGCTCTGCCGTTTCCGTTATGAAAACTGCAGGTGAAGGTGGCCCCTACGGCATGGCACTTCTTGCACTTTACTCCGTTATCGGCAAGGGTGAAGCTCTTGAGGATTTCCTTAAAAATGTTGCCTTCAAGGATGCCGAATGTGTTACCGTTCAGCCCGACGAAGAGGATGTCAAGGGACTTGAAGAGTATATTGAAAAATACAAAGCAGGCCTTGAGGCTGAAAGAGCTGCTTGTAAGGTAAAATAAACATAAATTATAAAACCGCTGAAAAAACTGAGAAATCAGTTATTACAGCGGTTTTTAGTTTAGAATCACTTTTTAATTTTCGCTGAAATTATGGTGACAACCGGAGGAATTACTCCGCACAGTATATACACCGTGACAACTAAAAAAGTCGAAGCATAAAAATATTCACCTAACATCATACCAAATATAAACCCGGGTAAGCCCAATACAATTGAAGTAATATTTACAGCTTCATACAGCCAAGATGCAGAGGTCATAACCGGTCTCAAAATATTATTTAACAGCAACGCCATAAACCACGAAGAAAACACGGTTACGGCAAAGCTCTTCCACTCATTTTCAGGTTGCCTGCTCAGATATACACCTACCACTGAAAAGGCAACACAAATCACCACGGCCGCCAAAACTGCAACCGCCACATCAGCTCTGTTAGACTTTAAAAAAAGAAAATGAGAGCCCCATGCAACGGCACACATTGAAATGTATGTTACCAAAACGATCTTGAAGCATTTTGCTATTGTTTTCATAACGAAACCTCCCTTTTGTTTTTTCAGTTTCAGTATATGTAAATTAAAGTAAAAAGTAAAGCAACAGTTTGTTGCAACGGGTATTTTATTAACTTTTATGGCAAAACTTTCTTGAAAAACAAAAAAGATTGGCAGTCGCTTCCGCAACTGCCGTTAATTTTTATTTATGGCACATTCCAGCCGACGGACATCCGTCGCACCCGCAACCGCAGGAGCAGGATTTGCCCTCTTTTTTATCCTTTTTTATTTTCGCCACAATGGCAACAATCACTGCTGTAACAATAGCACCCACAAAAATAGTGCCACCGTTTGCCGATAAAAATTCCATCATTGTTTTTCACCTCAGTATTATTTTTTGCTGCCCTTTCTTGCCATCATAAATACTATAAAGCCGAGAACAGCTACTGCGGCAATTACACCGAGCGTATTTCCCTCACCTGTGAAAAGTGAGCCGAACTGATAAATAATAAGTGCCACCGCATACGCAAAAATGCACTGATAGGATATCGCAAAGGCGGTCCATTTCCAGTTGTTCATCTCGCGTCTGATAGCACCCATCGCTGCAAAGCAGGGAGCACACAGAAGGTTGAATATAAGGAAGGAGTATGCTGAAACAGGGGTGAACATATTCTGCATTGCAGTCCAGATTTCGTGACCGTTTTCAGAAACCTCAGCACCGCCTAAAAGCACACCGAAGGTTGAAACAACATTTTCCTTTGCAATAAGACCCGTTATGGTAGCAACGGCACTCTGCCAGTTACCGAAGCCGATGGGTGTAAAAATCCACGCAAAAGCATTGCCGATTGAAGCCAGAACAGAGTTGTTCAGGTCTTCTACCATACCGAGTCTGCCGTTTTCAAAGCCGAAGCCCTGCAAGAACCAGAGTACAACAGTTGAAAGAAGGATAACGGTACCTGCCTTTTTAACAAAGGACCAGCCTCTTTCCCAGGTGGAACGCAGAACGTTTTTTGCGGGAGGCATATGGTATGCGGGAAGCTCCATAACGAAGGGTGCAACATCACCGCCGAAAAGCTTTGTTTTCTTAAGCATAATGCCCGACACAACAATTGCAAGTATACCCATAAAATAAGCACTCGGAGCCACCCAAGCTGCCTTATCAAAAAGGGCACCTGCAATAAGAGCAATAATAGGAAGCTTTGCCGAACAGGGAATAAAGGTTGTTGTCATAATTGTCATTTTGCGGTCACGGTCGCTTTCAATTGTTCTTGAAGCGCAAATCACAATATTGTTTTTGTCTTTTTGAAGCTCTTGCGCTGTTTTTAATCCTATACCAGAGCTTGCTCCTGTAATGATAATTATTTTTTTATCAGACATTTAAA
>JAXJQQ010000108.1:0-4025 GCA_036311065.1 Acutalibacteraceae bacterium
AAAACAGAATCTTTATGATAAAATACACAAGCAATCAGCCAATAATCAAATATATTCGGGGGCGTAGCTCAGCTGGGAGAGCGCTTGAATGGCATTCAAGAGGTCAAGAGTTCGATCCTCTCCGTCTCCACCAGAAAAAACCACTTCGAAAGAAGTGGTTTTTTCAATGAAATAAATCCCTTGCGGAATTTATGAAATATGCTGCCGCATATGAAATAGCTGCGCTATGAAATACGCTGCGGCGTATGGGGATTTATTTTATTTCATATCGAACAAGGTGAGATATTTCATAATCCGTAAGGATTATTTCATATTGCGTAGCAATATTTCATTTTCTATACAGCATACTGAGTAATTATTTTTTTGCCCGCTTTTAAGTGGGTGTTTTTGTTTTTATGGTTGTTATTGATTTTATGTTTTCTATGTGTTATGCTAGTTGTGTTGAAACTATAGATTTAAAATCTGAAAGCAGGGATTACAGGTGAAACTAGTACATAAAGTAACCAAAGATAAAGAGAAACAGTATTACACCCTTCCCTTCGATGTGCCCGAAGGGGTAGTTAAAATCACCGTTTCCTATGATTACTATAAACCTACAAAGGGTATGCTGGGTGACCTTAAGCCGTCCAACACTATAGACATCGGTCTTACAGACGAAAAAGGTAACTTCCTCGGTTGGTCAGGAAGCTCACACAAGACTGTTTATGTGGGTCAGTATGATTCCTCAGCAGGTTATCTCTGTCAGAAGATTAACAGCGGTAAGTGGCAGATAATTATCGGCGCTTATCATGTAATGGACGATGGAGTTGAGGTTACATATGATATTGATTTTGAGTATGAGGGAGAAGTGCTTCTTTACGGTGACCTGCATATGCACTCCACAGCCTCTGACGGTGTTTTCAGTGCTTATGAATTAGGAAAGCTCGCAAAGAAAAAAGAGCTCGATTTTATCGGCATAGCAAACCACAACAACTTTTCTGAAAATCTTGCCCTGCCACACGTTGACGGACTTACATTTATTCCTGCTGTTGAATGGACTCACTATAAAGGGCATATGAACTTTTTCGGTGTACCCGCCCCCTTTGAAAACAGCTTCATTGCTAACACAAGGGAAGAAATGCAGAATATAATCAGCCATGCAAAAAGTCTCGGTGCAGTTGTTTCCGTCAATCACCCCAAGTGTCCTGTTTGTCCGTACAAGTGGGAGGATGAGGATGCCTTTGATATGATGGAGATATGGAACGGACCGATGCGCCCGTCAAACGTAAAGGCACTCGATTGGTGGACAGAGCTTTTGAAAAAAGGCAGACAGATACCGATTGTCGGCGGAAGCGATTTTCACAAACCGAAACAGTTGGCAAAGCTCGGATCTCCCGTAACTGCTGTTTATTCAAGGTCACGCAGTGCTGAAGATATTCTCGATGCAATAAGAAAAGGTAATTGCTATGTTACCGAAAGCACAGACGGAGTGAAAATAAAACTTACCTACGGTGATGCCGTTATGGGTCAGACGGCAGAGTTCAGCGAAAATAACTGGCTCGAAATTTATGCTGACGCTAAAAAAGTTACTCTTGTTACCGACAAGGGTGAAAAGGATCTTGCCCTTAAAGACGGTCACCTTAAGGTCAGACTCAGGAAAGTAAAATTTGCTTACCTCAAGTTCTATAAAGGCGTTGGTAAGCTGAAAAGGGTTTGTGCAATATCAAATCCCATATATTTTAAATAAAAGGAGAGAAAATTATGACACCGCAAAACGCATTAACGAAGAAAACATCACCATTCCGGTATGGCTTTGCTATGTTCGGCACATCAATCCCCATCAACATGTTCAAGTCTTTTGCTGCAATTTATTATGTAGATACATTAGGTCTTGATATGCAGAAGTATGCGCTCATCCCCTTGATCTACGCTTTTGTTGATGCAATCGACAATCCTGTTTATGGCTTTTTATCAGACAATACAAGAACAAAATGGGGCAGAAGAAGACCCTGGCTTCTTATCGGCACCCCTCTTCTTGTTCTGTTCTTTATCCTGTTTTACAATGTCCCGGGATTCATACAGTCGGATAAAGGCATGCTCTTTATCTATATGCTTCTTATGTACATCCTCACCGGAACTCTTGACTCACTTGTAAACGCAAACTATAGTTCACTGTTTATTGAGCTTTTCAAAAAAGATGAGGATCGAGCAAAGACAAACGGTATCCGTCAGATTTGTCAGCTTTTTGCAATGGCTATCAGCATTGCTCTTACACCCATGATTACTGAAAAAATCGGCTATCAGCTCACAGCCGTAATTTACGGCGTGCTTGCCCTCTTTGTTATGATGTACTGCTTTTGGGGCTGTCGTGAAACAGAAACCAACTACGAAGAAATGGAAAAGCCGAAGCTTATTCCCAGCATCTTGGCCCTGGTGACAAATCCGCGCTTCTGGATTTACGGACTTGCAGGCGCCTTCTATTCTGCTGCATTTTCACTTATTTCACAAGCATTGCCCTTCTATGTAAAATACACCCTCGGTCTTGGCGGAAGCACAACTACAATTATGCTCGGTATTGTTCTGGGCGTGGCTGTAATAGGAATTCTCATCTGGTCAAAACTCGCTAAAAAAATGCCTATTATGACAGTATGGCGCATAGGATTTATCATAATGGCAGTCAGCTTCATTCCTCTTTTCTTTGTCAAGACTCTGCCCTTCGCTATTGCAATTGCAGCGGTTATCGGTATAGGTGTTGCCGCCTGCCTTACAACAATGGACTGCATCGGTGCAAAGATTGTTGATGATGACTACAGAAAGCATGGTGTTAAGCGTGAGGGTATTATCAACTCACTTATGGGCGTTATGAACAGACTCAACGGTCTTTACATTTCACTCGCATTCTTTGTCACCTCAGAGCTGTTTGGCTTCAATAACGGTGATGACCCCGGTGAAAATCCCGCCCTTGCAGCAAAAGTATTGCTTTGTGTATTCCCAGCGGTGGCAATGATAATCGCTTCCGTTGTTACCTTCTTACTTAAATTCCCTGAGGATAAAAAGGATGAATAAGTATTTAATAATTAACGCCGATGATTTCGGACTCAACGAAGAGCAGAATGAGGCAATAAAGGAACTGCTTGAAAATAAGCTTATAACATCAACCTCACTTATGGCGGTAGCACCCAAAGCCATGGATGCTACTGAATTCGCAAAGAGAGTTTCTTTTCCAGTCGGTGTACATATCACTCTTAATTCCGACGAAAAAGACCTTTATCCGAGTCTTACAGGAGCACCTTCACTCGGCAAAGACGGACTGTGGTATGAGAGTAAAAATTTCACCTTCAAGGCAAAGCATAAGGATGTAAGAGCAGAGCTTGAGGCACAGTATCAGTATATTATCAATAGCGGCGCAAAGGTTGACCACGCTGACAGTCATTGCGGAACCGTTTATGGTATAAACGGCAGACGCTTTTTTCTTGATGCCTTTGATTTCTGCAAAGAACACAATCTGCCCTTCAGATTTCCAAAGACAGTCGGTTTTCTCGAAAGACAGCTTGGTATGAAGATACCTGCTCCCGTTGTAAAAATTCAGCAGATGATAGTACGCTCTGCCGAAAAAAGAGGAGTGAAGCTTCTCGACGACCTTGTGTCAAATCCTTGGTCAATGGACAAAATCAAGGATTATGACACTTTGAGAAAGTATTATCTTGACGCCGTTGACAACTGCACCGACGGTGTGACGGAAATTTTTCTCCATCCTGCCATGCCCAACGAAAGCTACGGCAAAGAGTGGCAGAAACGAGATTTTGAATATCAGCTTCTTAAAAGCGGAGATTTGCTTACCCGTGCCAAAGAAAAAGATGTTCAGGTAGTTTCCTGGGATATATTCAGCAATAGACAGTTCTGATTTAACAGATAAAAACACACCCCACAATGAGAGAGCTTTAATCCAAGCCTTGTTGGGGTGCGTTTTTGCATGTATCGGGAGAGCGCTTGAATGGCATGGGGAGGTCAAGAGTTAGATCCTCTTCGTCTCAACCATAGCACAC
>JAXJQQ010000109.1:0-8625 GCA_036311065.1 Acutalibacteraceae bacterium
ATTACAACAGTAGATAAACGGCAGATATTGGAATTCGTCGGAGAAATACCCATTGAGATTATGGAACAAGTTGATAAAGCCATAAAAATAAGCTTGGCTTTGGATTAACAGGAGGTAATAACATATGGAAATGATATTAAACGCAATTATATATACATTAGGTCAGGGATTCGCATTTAATGTGGTTTTGCCAATTTGGTACCTGATAATTCAACTGACCGGAAATTAAAAAAGGAAAGAGTTTGTGTATGGAAGATGCAATAAAAAAACAAATGATATATCTCGCTGCTCGGGGAGTGCTCAAGAAAATCTTTAACGAAGGGAAAATTGATATTTCAATCGTTGAGAAAATAAACAAGAGAAATGCTGAAACTTTAGTGTGCGATTATCTTCCGATAAGTTAAATCGCACATGGGATTTTTGAAAAATAAACAGATATAATGTGGATGTAAATCAGGAGGTGATGATATGGCAGAGAGAGTAGTAAAGGTTATAAAACCAACAATATCACAGATAAATCAAGAGAAAAAACAAAGAGTAGCTGCTTATTGTCGTGTCAGTACCGATTCTGAGGACCAATCAAATTCTTTTTCGGCACAGTTGAGATATTATTCAGAATATATTAAGTCCAACGCTGAAATGGAGTTTGTTGATATATATGCTGATGAGGGAATAACCGGAACTTGCGTAAATAAGCGTGACGAGTTCAAAAGAATGATGAAAGATGCATCTAACGGAAAATTAGACCGCATATTTGTAAAGAGTGTATCAAGATTTGCAAGAAATTCACTTGAATGTCTTGAATCAATAAGAACGCTTAATTCTTTTGGTGTTACAGTGTTATTTGAAAATGACAATATTGATACCAAGACAATGAATTCTGAGCTTATTCTTTATGTGAAAAGTGCTTTTGCTCAAAGTGAAGCATTGGCTGGCTCCAAAAGGGTAGCAACAGCTATCCGTATGAAAATGGAGAATGGTGAGTTCGTTACTTGCAATGCTCCTTATGGGTATAAACTTGATAAAGAGTGCCATCTTTCGGTTATTCCTGAAGAAGCAGAAATAATAAAGCGAATTTTTAAACTTTATCTTTCGGGTAATGGTATTGGCAAAATTGTTGCAATATTAAACGATGAAAGGATTCCAAATGCATCGGGTAAGTGGTCAATACCGGGAATAAGATATATTTTAACTAATGAAAAATATATCGGCGATAGCCTTTTACAAAAGACATATACTCCGCAAATGTTACCATTAAGAAATGTACCGAACAAAGGTGAACTTGATAGGTACTATGTTGCAAATTCTCATGAAGGTATTGTGTCTCGTGAAGATTTTGAACTTGTACAATTCAGAATGAAACAAGTTACGAGCGACAGAAAGGTTTCACAAAAGCATTTCTTTACAGGGTTGATTGAATGTAAAGAGTGTGGTTGGTCCTACAAACGAAAAGTTCAAAATGATATTGTGTATTGGGTATGTTCACAAAAGACAATGGCTGGACGTTCCTGTGATGGAAAAAACATTAGCGAAGAAGCTCTGAAAAAAGCATTTGTAATAATGTATAACAAGTTCCGAAGATTTGAGAAAGAGGTTCTTGATAAAACATTAAGTCAGTTATTAAATCTTCGTGAAAAAGTTTCGGGACAAAATAATGAGATTTCACAAATAGATGCTGAAATTGCAAATCTTTGTAACAAGAATAATACTTATACGGAGCTTCACACTAAGGGCATTATTGATGATGTTTCCTATCTTGAACGAACATCAGAGTTGAAATATAAAATAACTGAATTAAGAGGAAAAAGAGTGAAACTTTTAAATGCCGATGAAGATGAAAGACTTATTGAAGATTTAAAGATTTTAAAAGAAATAGTAGACGAATATCCCAAAGTGATATTGCGCTTTGATAACTCACTGTTTTCGGCAATTGTAGATAAGGTGGTTGTTGGCAGTGAGAAAACAGTAATGTTTAAACTTAAAGGTGGATTACATCTTGAAGTTAAAATAGCAGAGGTGATATAGATGGCAATACGAACAACACTTTATGGTTATCAAGTGAAAAACGGAAAAACAGTTATTCACAATGAAGAATCAGACGTAGTGAAAAAAGTGTTTTCTTTATATATTGAGGGTAAAACACTAAATAGTATTGCTTCTATGCTTACCGAGGAAAACGTTGCTTATTTTCAAGATGAAGTGAAATGGAATAAGAACACCATTAACCGAATGCTTGAGAACGAAAAATATATGGGTAATGAAATTTATCCTATGATTATTTCTTCCTCTATGTTTAATCAAGCCAAAACTGTGAAAGATAGAAAATCGTGTAAACAAGAAACACATACACCGGAAGTTGAATTGTTCAGAAAAATAACAGTATGTGGTAAATGTGGTAGCAGATTTAAAAGGGTAAATACTTGGGGTTCACGGGAAAAGTGGATGTGCTCAAAAGGATGTCAATGTTCGATTTATATTGACGATGCAATTCTTGAAGATGAAGTTACAAGCAACCTTAATATGGTTATTACTAATCCTGATTTGCTTAATGTTGTTGCTGATTCTCAATATATGCCGACAATAGATGTCACAAAAGAAGAAAATGAATTGATAAGGTTGTTAGAGCAACCGAAGCTTAATTTTTCTTCTGTTGCTAAGTGTGTTTTGCAAGGAGCAAAAGTACGGTTTGATTGTTGCAATTATGATAATGGGGAACTAACAGAAGAATTAAAGGACGAAATTTCTGTGGTTGATAAAATTGACTACAAGATAATGAAAGAGTACATAAAACAGGTTATAATTCAGTCTGACGGTAGAATTATCACTGTTTTTATAAATAATGCAAAAATAACGAATGGAGGAGCCGAAAATGCAAGTTAATTTAGAAAAAAGAGTAATGAAAATTGAAGCCAATCCATTATTAACTAAAAATAACTTTGCAGCTACCCAACTTCGTGTTGCGGCATATTGTCGTGTATCAACCGATGAAGAGGAACAGTTAAATAGTTACGAATCACAGATAGCGTATTATACAGAAGCAATAGCGAAAAATCCGAGTTGGACATTTGCAGGAGTTTATGCAGATGAAGGTATTACAGGTACTGTTACTTCAAAGAGAAAAGATTTCTTACGTTTAATGCGAGATTGTGAAAAAGGCAAAATTGATATGATTTTAACTAAATCAATTTCTCGTTTTGCAAGAAATACTGTTGATAGCCTCAGTTGGGTAAGAAAGCTCCGTGCGATGAATATAGGCGTATACTTTGAAGAACAGGCAATTGACTCATTAAAAGCAGAAAATGAAATGCTTATCGGTTTATTCAGCGTTATTGCACAGGCTGAAAGTGAAAACATAAGTGCCAATGTCAAATGGGGTATTCACCAAAGCATGAAAAGCGGTAAATTTTGCTCCAATTTCAGTTGTTTCGGATATAAGCGAGGGGCAAATGGTATTCCTGAGATAATACCCGAACAGGCAGAAGTTGTAAGAATTATCTTTGATAGATTTCTTGACGGAAATAGTTTGGAGCAGATTCAAAGGTTTCTGCAGGATAACGGTTTCGTGACATATAAAGGCGGAAAGGCTTGGAACAAAAAAGTAATTGATACGATACTTAAAAATGAAAAATATGCAGGGGACTTGCTTTTGCAAAAGACTTATTGTTCTGACCCTATAAGCAAAAAGACCAAAGTTAACAGGGGAGAGTTGCCAAAGTATCTTGTAAGTAACAATCATCCGGCTATAATTGACAGAGATAAATTTAACAGAGTTCAAATGGAGATTGCAAGACGGGGAAGTAAGCATAAGAAATCTTCTCTTGCGAAAACGGAACAGGGCAAATATAGCGGTAAATTTGCGTTATCTGAGCTTCTTGTGTGCGGTGAATGCGGTAGTAATTACAAAAGAAACGGTAAGACAAAGAAAAACGGTGAACATCAATATTATTGGAGATGTATAAATCGTTCTGAAAATGGTAGCAAAAGTTGTTCTTCCATTGGCATTGAAGAAACAAAATTACATTCAGCAATTTGCAGAGCACTTAATAAGATGTTTGAAAATAAAGAGGAAACCGTAAATCTTCTGCGAAGCAATTTGAAATATGCAATTACCGGAAGTGATGATTCCTGCGACGCATATTCTCTTGAAAACCAAATACTTAAATTAGAGGAAGAATCAGAACACCTTATGGAACTTATGGGTTCAACAAGTGGTGATACTGACAGGTTTCTTAATGAAATAAAGAATAATTTTGAACAAGTGAAAATCTTACGAGAAAAACTTCAAGTTGCAAAAATCAGTGCGGAATCAAACGAGACAAATAACAGTGAATTTGAGAGACTTGAAAAAATGTTTACCAATACGGATGTATCGTTCAATGAATATGATGATGTGATTGTCAGACGATTGATTGAGTGCATAAGGGTTTTGAAAGAAAATAAAATAATAGTTGTATTAAAGGGTGGTTTTCAGGCTGAAGAAAACTTAATATAAGAAAGGGGACTTTAGATTGTATTATTTAAAATCTAAAGTCCTTTTTTATGAATTCAGATAATCAACAATTTCGAACATAGAAAAGATATTGACAATGAGTCTTCTGCAATGATATAATAATCGTATAATTTTGTAGGAGGTCCGAAATGGCTGTATATTTTTATAAGCTTTTTGATAAATTAGCTGAACTAAATATTACTCAAAAAGAATTGATGCAGCAAATTGGAGCATCAAGTTCAACATTCGCAAAGATGCGCAACAATCAACCTGTAACTTTTGATGTAATAGTGCGAATTTGTGAAGAGTTGAAATGTGACATCGGTGATATTGTTACATGTATTCCAAAACAGACCGATGTTAAGAGTATTAACAATAAAACGGACGAGTTGAATTCGATAGCAAGAGCTGTTCTGAATGAGTATATGAGTAAAAACAATTTATCTCTCAGTGACATAGCAAAGACAACAAGTTTATCGTTAAATACAGTTAAGTCATTTGTAAATGGCAATAATATATCTGCAGCATCTCACGCAAAGTTGTTAAGGCTTGGAGAAGAATATAATCAGTCTTTGGGAAAAGCATTTGGTGATTTGATGCCTGTTAAGACTAAGAAAATAATATATTGTTATAGTTGCGGTAAACGTGGTAACGGATGTTGGGCGGCTCAATCACTGTGGAATACCGAAAAGAAAGAGTTTGAACATTACTGTGCATTCGGATTTGAACAGTCATTTGATGAAAACCAAAAGCTTTTTGCTGTTCAGGAGTGTCCACATCCGACAACCGGAAAAGAATTTGCAAAAGCTCGGGAACAATATGAGTTTTTACTGAAAGGTGACTATGAATACATACCTGCAAAGGGAGAAATGGTGTAATATTATGAAAGCAAATGTATATAAATTTTTAATCGGTTATAAAGGCTATGAAGAAAAAATATGGCGTGAAGTAGAAGTTTCAGGTAATTATTTGTTATCAAAACTTGCTTACCTTGTTTTGGTTTCCTTTGATACTCTTGCCAATCATTTATTCTTCATTGAATACAACGGCAATCACTATGAAATAGATTTATGTGGTGAATGTGAAAAAGATAATAACATTGACCCCACAACAATAAGCCTTAATAAAATGGGACTTGGAATAGGTTCTGTTATGAAAATGGTTTATGATTACGGTTGTGAACAGGAATTTGTCATAATATTGAAAGAAATCTCAGATATGGAAAAGGGAACGAGCCTGAAATATCCTAGAATTGTTGCTGGACAAGGTAAAGGTATTCTTGATAATATGTTCTCTGATGACTTTGGTGAAGTAATTAAGCAGATTGACGAAAAGAATAAATCTGAGCAGATGTATTTATCACCTACTGGTGAATATGAGCTCTGGGATTACCGTGATTTTGATATTGATGAAATGAACAGTACATTAAAAACAGATATTGAGTCCGTACAGACGGGATTTGAAGGTTAATTATACTGAAACGAGAGGTGAAGAAAATGCCTGAAAAACAGAATGTTGAATGGAAAGCAATTTGGAAAGATGAGTATCTTCAATGGATTTGCGGTTTTGCAAATGCACAGGGCGGAACTCTATATATCGGTAAGGACGATAACGGAAATCCCATTGGCTTAAATAATGCAAAAAAACTCCTTGAAGATTTGCCTAATAAAATTAAAGATTCTATGGGAATAATTGCAGATGTTAATTATTACGAAAATAACGGTGACGATTATATTGAGATTATTGTTCCTGAATATCCGCAAGGTGTAAGCTTAAAGGGTGTGTATTATTACAGAAGCGGAAGTACCATTCAGAAATTAAACGGAATAGCCTTACAGGAGTTTTTTAACAGAAAAAACGGTGTTACTTGGGATGCTTCTCTTATACCTAATGTTTCTATTGATGATTTGAGTGAAAAAGCATTTAAGGTTTTTAAGAAAAAAGCTGCTAAAAAGCTAAGAATTGATGCATCAATTTTAGAGGATGAAAACAAAGTCATTCTCCAAAATTTAAGGCTGATACAAAATGATTATTTAACTCAAGCGGCGATTTTGCTGTTTGCGGAAAATCCCGAAAAGTATATTACAGGTGCATATATTAAAATAGGTTTCTTTGAAAGTGATTCTGAACTTCGTTTCCAGGATGAAATTCACGGTTCGCTTATTGAGCAAGTTGATAAAACTATGGAAATTCTGCAGCATAAATATATGAAAGCATGGATTTCTTATGACGGATTTCAAAGGGTTGAGTCTTATCCGTATCCGGAAGCCGCACTTCGTGAAGCTATATTCAATGCTGTTGCTCACAAGCAATATGTGAGCGGAATACCGATTCAGATAAGTGTTTATAAGGATAAAATTTATATTTATAATAACGGAAAGCTCCCTGAAATGTGGACACTTGAAAAACTGTTTTCAAAGCATCCGTCACAGCCGTACAATCCGCTTATAGCAAATACTTTCTTTGTTGCGGGATATATTGAAAGTTGGGGTAGGGGAATTGATAAGATTTGTACTGCTTGCGAAAATGCAGGACTTCAAAGACCTACCTATGAAATTGATGCAACGGGAATAATGCTCCAAATTAAAGCGAATATAGATTGGGACGGAAATGAAATACAGTATGATGAGAACGGAAACGCAATTACTGTTCAAAAAAAGCAAACAGATAAATCTGTCTTTACAGAAAACTTTACAGAAAACTTTACAGAAAACTTTACAGAAAAACAGAAACAACTCATAGCAATAGTTACGGAAAATCCGGCTATAACGACAACAGAAATTTCCAACTTAATGGGTTGCAGCAGAACAACAGTTTCCAATATAATATCAGAACTTAAAAAACTTGGCGTTATAGAACGTGTAGGTTCAGATAAAAAAGGTACTTGGAAAGTAAAGGGTCTGTTCTGAAATATAATTTTTGGATTTGTTTATGATTGTTGACAATTAGCGTATTTAAAAAGGTTTTGAAGGATAATTATTTACATTTCTGCAGATTGACAAGAAACAGATTTCATTTGAAGTCTGTTTCTTGTTTTTGTATGCTGTTTCTATAATTATACTTTGTGAGAATATGTTTTTTATGTTTCATGGTAACTTCTGTGTAAATTTCTGTAGTCGTAACACTACTGTGGCCGAGAATTTCTTGAACAGAGCGAAGGTCAGCACCATTTGCGAGCAAATTAGTTGCAAAAGTGTGGCGAAGATAATGCGGTGTTGAGTGTTCATTTATACCGCATGATTTCTTAACAGAATTATAAATATACTCAATTCCATGTATGCTTATTTGATTACCAAAACGGTTTACAAAAATTTTATTAGTGTTGCTTTTTACGTTATTTCTTATTTTTAACCATGACAAAAGGTTTGTCCAAGTTTCATCACAAGATATGTATATTAATCGTTGTTTGCGTCCTTTTCCGTGAATCAATATAGTTTGTTCACTGAAAATGATATCTTCAAGTGATATGTTTGAAGCTTCTTCAATTCTTATTCCTGAACTGATAAGCAGATCAATTAAAGCTAGATCTCTGTGCGCTTTCCAATAGGCAAATGTTGCTGGCTCTCTTTTTGTGTTATTAGTTAAATGAAGTATTAGTTTGGTTGCTTCTTCAATAGATAATGTCTTAGGTAATTTGCGTTCTTTTTTAAACTTGAAAGTATAATGTTGATAGTAGTTTTGTTCTATGTGACCATTTTGATAAAGAAACTCAAAGAACATCTTTAGCACAACGAGTCTGCGTTTAATGGTGCTTTCTTGGAGCTGTCGCTCGTTTAATAAGTAGCTGGTATAGTGTAAAACAATGTCTTTTTGTAATTTATTGTTTGATAAATAATTGCAAAAATCGTTCAAATCGGAACCATATGCTATAATAGATTTTGGGGATAGGTTTTTAGTTGATTTGATTACATTTAAAAAGTCGTTTGATAATTGATAAAAATCTTTCATTTTCGGCACCTCGTATTATGATAATGTATTGAATATTTTACCAAAATACGCTATAATGAATCTATAAACAACTTACAATAATACTTAATTATTGTAAGTAAAAATATAGGAGGAATTTTATGTCTTCTTACAATGATATTGTAGATAGAGACTCCGAAATTGAATCACTGATTACTGCAATAAATACA
>JAXJQQ010000110.1:0-10672 GCA_036311065.1 Acutalibacteraceae bacterium
GTTGTTATATAATGCTTAAGCTTTAAATAAAAGCGGTCAGTTCGAAACCTTCCTGACCTAAACCTTACCAACGGTTTAAAATCAAAACTAAAGGAGTTTAAAAAATGAATAAGCAAAACAAAACGCGCAAGGTAGCTGTGGGTGCAGTTGTTGCGGCTATTTATGTAGCTCTGACCGTAGCCCAGGCAACAATTTTTCCGGGAAGCACTTCAATGGCAGTTCAGTTCAGAGTGTCTGAGGCAATGACAGTGCTCAGCCTGTTTTCTCCCTCTGTTATACCCGGTCTTATAGTCGGTTGCTTTCTTGCAAACCTTACCTCTGTCGGAGCACTGCCCGTGGATATGCTTTTCGGTTCTGTGGCAACGGCCGGGGCGTTGGTAGCAATGTATCGTCTGAGAAATATCCGCCTTAAGGGTATACCGATTCTTTCTCTTCTGATGCCTGCTGTTTTTAATGGAATTATCATCGGAGCTGAAATTGAAATGTTCTTCATTGACGGTACTTTTCACTTCGCTTCCTTCCTCACTCAGGCAGGTTTTGTGGCTCTCGGGGAAATCGGAGTCCTTTTCACCCTCGGATTATTGCTTTATAAGGTAATAAAAGATAAAAATTTAGAAAAATATCTGTTTTAGTATTTAAAAATCAGTATTACTCTGTTATAATAGCAGGGTAATATTTTTTATTAAAGAAAAGGAGAAAGCTTTTATGCAAAACAAACTTTCAAAAAAGATGTGGTTCAGCATCTGCCTGTTCAGTTTTATGGGCGGTGTAGCATGGAATATTGAAAACATGTATTTCAACACCTTCCTTTACAACTCTGTTTATGCAGGTGCAACCTCAGCAGCTATGGAGGGCACAATGGCTCCCACAACTGCAATCAGCCGAATGGTAGCACTTTCAGCAATCGCAGCTGTTGTTTCAACTTTTATAATGGGCACCCTCAGTGACAAAATGAAAAACCGTAAGCTTTTCATTTCAGTTGGTTATTTATTATGGGGTCTTGTAACAGCAGCCTTCGGATTTATTTCAAGAGACAATGTTTCTGCTCTTTTAAATATTTCCGATGAAGCAAAAATTCTCGGCACAACAGTATGGGTTGTTATCCTTATGGATATTGTTATGACCTTTATGGGCTCAGCAAGTAATGATGCTGCCTTTAATGCGTGGGTAACCGATGTAACAACCCCGAAAATCCGTCCCACAGTTGAAACTGCTCTTACCTTTGTAGGCTTTTTATCAATGGCAGCAGTTATGGGCGTAGGCAGCCTTGCACAGTCAGGTACCGTATCATATCAGAATTTCTTCCTTGTGCTCGGTCTTGTTGTTTCTCTCTGTGGTGTGCTCGGCTTCTTTATTATTGATAATCCCAAGCAGATTTCCGCAGAAAATGAGGTTTCCTCAAGCTATTGGGCAGACCTTTTCTACGGCTTCAGACCTTCAGTTATTAAGGAAAATGCAAGGCTTTATCTTACACTTTCAGCCTTAGGCTGCTTCAGTGTAGCCTTCCAGGTATTCTTCCCTTATCTTCTTGTTTATCTTCAGTATGTTGTTATTCCTGATAACACAGCAAACGGTGCACCTCTTCTTTCAACAAGCACTATTATTGTTGCAGTATTAGCCGTTGCATTTCTTGTTGCGGGTATTGTCCTTCTTCTCAAGCTTGCAGGCAAGGACAAGGGCAAGGGTCTTGTTATCGGAGTTGTGCTTATGATAATCGGTCTTTTTGTTCTTTCAACAACAACAAATATCAAGGCTGTGCTTATCGGTGTAGCTCCCACAGCAATCGGCTATATTGTATTGGGTATACTTTTCAACGCCTCTGTAAAGGATTTCATTCCTACCGGTAAGGCAGGTCTTTTCCAGGGCATCAGAATGATATTCTTCGTACTTATACCTATGGTGCTTGGTCCTGCTATCGGTGATATTGCCTGCCGCAGCTCAGCAATCACTTATATTAACGAATACGGTGTTGAAACAATCGTGCCCGCAAAGAGTATGTTCCTTTTTGCTGCAATTGTAGCAGTGCTTACTCTCGTGCCTCTTTTCTTCCTTGTCAAAAAAGGATTCAAGGTTGAAGAAGAATAATTATTATTTCTTACAAATTAACAAAGCAGTTAAGCCCGAAAACTTAACTGCTTTATTTTTTTGGTATTAAAAATCAATCAAGAATGTAAAGCCCTGACTTGAGCCACACAAATTCCTTGCCCATTACATTGATGTATTTGTATACCTTTTCATTAAATACTCTGTAATCTCTGACGGAGTTTGTTGTTATATTAAGTGTGCGGATTTTTCTTGAACCCTGATTACAAATGTAAAGGTTGCTGCCGTTCAGTGTTACTGCACAAGGCCTTTCAAAGGCAGTAGCCTCACCGCCTCCCACACGCAGGAGGATTCGGCCTTCTCTGGGGGAATATTTGATAATTGCATTTTCACCGGGTACTGCACACCACACATAGGGTCCGTCAACTGCAATGTCACAAACGGGGGAGCCGTGGTAGGTGAGCTGAGAAGCAACATTCAGTGTGCCGTCAGTGTTGAAAATGTTATATTCGCCGTTGGGGAAAATTGCCATAATGCGGTTATCGTTGAGCACGCCCACATCGCAGGATACATAGTCTCCGAGCTGCTCAGAAATTTCCTCATATTCGTAGCCGAATTTAACCTTGAGGAAGATTGATTTTTTAATGTGGGTGAATTTATCATTCACGGCATCGTAGCCGTAAAAATTAGCCTTAAGTCTTCCGTCGGGAGTGGTGCTTTTGGTTGCAAAAACAAATCCCTTTTTGAAGGGTGTGATGTTGAGAATCTCACCTGAAAAAACATTTTCCATATTCTGCAGTTTTCCTTTCCTTATTTTTATATATCAAGAGATAATCATTTTAATCTATCTTATATAATACAATATTATCCCTTTTCCGTCAAGTGAGAAATTGAGGATATTTCAGCTTTTGTTTACGGTGTGATTATATTATGAAATATTTGTGATAAGTTATATAAAATACACTATATCTTGTTGACAAAATTTGATATTTAAAGTACAATAATTTTGTTAAAGAGATATATCTGCGGAGATTTGAGAATAGAGATAGTCCCTGAAACGCCATATTTTTTACAGCAGAAATTTCTGCTGCTGTTTTGTGCGTTATGAAGGTAAAATCTATTCTCTTTTTTGAACCCCATGCAGATAGATTTTCAAGGAGGAAAAGAAGAAAATGGCAGAAAAACTCGTTCTTGCCCTCGACCAGGGCACAACAAGCTCCCGTTCAATCGTTTTTGACAAAAAAGGCTCAATAATTGCTAAGGCTCAGAACGAATTTGAACAGATTTATCCCAAGGCAGGCTGGGTTGAGCATGACCCTCTCAACATCCTTTACAGTCAGCTCAATTCAATCACAACAGTTTTGCGTTCAGGCAAATTCTCAGCCAAGGATATCGCAGGGATCGGTATCACAAATCAGCGTGAAACCACCATTCTTTGGGATAGGGCAACAGGTAAGCCCGTTTACAACGCAATCGTGTGGCAGTGCAGAAGAACTGCTGATATGTGCGAAGAAATCAAAAAGGATAAGGAGCTTTGCGATTATATTACAGAGCATACAGGCCTTATTGTTGACGCTTATTTCTCAGCCACAAAAATCAAGTGGATTATTGATAATATCCCCGGTGTAAAGGCACTTGCTGAAGCAGGTCAGCTTCTTTTCGGTACAGTTGAAACCTGGCTCATCTGGAACCTTACAGGCGGCAGAACTCACGTTACCGATTATTCAAATGCATCAAGAACAATGCTTTTTGATGTTGATAAGCTTTGCTGGGACGAATATCTTTGCGAAAAGTTAGGCGTACCTATGTCAATTCTTCCCACTCCCGTTCCTTCAAGCAAGGTTTACGGTTGGGTTGCAAGCGGTATCATCGGCCTTGAAGAGCTTGAAGGCACACCTATCTGCGGTGCTATCGGCGACCAGCCCTCAGCACTTTTCGGTCAGGCATGCTTCAATCCCGGTATGTCAAAGAATACCTACGGTACGGGCTGCTTCCTGCTTATGAACACAGGTAATAAGAGAGTAAATTCAAAAAATAACCTTCTCACAGGTGTTGCGTGGAGCCTTGGCGGCGAAACGACCTATTCAATCGAAGGCTCTGCTTTCAACGCAGGCTCCGTAATCAAGTGGCTTCGTGATGAATTACAGCTTATTGACAGCCCCAAGCGTTGCGACGAGCTTGCAGAAAGTGTGCCCGATGCAAACGGCTGCTACCTTGTTCCTGCTTTTACGGGTCTCGGTGCTCCCTATTGGGATATGTATGCAAGAGGCTGTATTGTAGGCCTTACAAGAGGTGTTAACAGAAAGCACATTGCAAGAGCTGTTCTTGAATCAATCACCTTCCAGATGACTGACCTTCTTGAAGCTATGAAGGATGACTCAGGTATTGAAATTTCCGAGCTTCGTGTTGACGGCGGTGCTTCCGTAAGTAATATTATGATGCAGATTCAGGCAAATATGGCTCAGACAAAGGTTGACAGACCTAAGACTGTTGAAACAACAGCACTCGGAGCCGCTTACCTTGCAGGTCTTGCAGTGGGTGTATGGGAAAATCTTGATGATATCGAGGCCAACCGTGAGGTTGACAGAGTTTTCGTGCCTGAAATGGATGTTGAAGAAAGAAACAAGATTTATGCAGGCTGGAAAAAGGCTGTTACCCGTGCTATGAATTGGGAAGAAAAAGAGTAATTTAAGCTGTATAACAGTTTAGATATATGTTAAAAATTTTATTATAATAGACAGGAGTGATTTACAATGGGAAAAATGATTCTCGATTGGAAAACAACACATGACTTTATCAAGGATGCTTTTATCGGCTACGGCGTTCCCGCCGACGAAGCGGAAATCGTAACTGATGTTCTTCTTGAATCTGACAGAAGGGGTATTGAATCACACGGCTGTAACCGCTTCAAGCCCGTTTACATTGACCGTATCAAGGCCGGTATTCAGTTTGCTGAAACAAATTTTGAAATCCTTAAGGAAACCGAAACCACAGCAGTTGTTGACGGTCACCACGGTATGGGACAGGTTATCGGTCACAGAGCTATGACAATGGCTATTGAAAAGGCTAAGAAGTACGGTATGGGTATGGTTGTTGTACGTAACTCAACTCACTACGGTATAGCCGGTTATTACACCACAATGGCAGCAAAGGCAGGCTGTATCGGTATGACAGGTACAAACGCCCGTCCTTCAGTTGCTCCTACCTTTGGCGTTGAAGGTATGTTCGGTACTAACCCCTTCACTCTCGGCGTTCCTACTGATGAGGATTTTGACTTCAATTTTGACTGTGCAACCTCAATCACTCAGAACGGTAAGGTTGAATATTACGAAAGAATCGGTGAAGAAATTCACCCCGGTACTGTAATTGATATCGACGGTAACCCTGTTGAAGGCGATGCAGGTGTTGCTCTTAAGAAGATCCGTCAGGGCACAGCAGCTCTTACAACTCTCGGCGGTATCGGTGAAGCACTCGGTGGCTACAAGGGTTACGGCTTTGCTATGTTCGTAGAATTCCTTTCATCAATCCTTCAGGACGGTGCATACGGTAAAGATCTTGACGGTAAGGATGCTGAAGGCAACATCCGTCCCTATCAGCTCGGTCACTTCTTTATTGCTATTGATACAGATCACTTTATGGGCGAAGAAATTGCAAGAAAGAAGGCAGGCGACATCATCCGCGGTGTACGTGCATCAAAGAAGGCACCCGGTGAGGACAGAATCTACACTGCAGGTGAAAAAGAGCACGAAATCTGGCTTCAGAGAAAGGACAGCGGTGTGCCCATCAATGAATCAGTTCAGAAGGAAATGAATCAGGTTCGTGATGACCTCGGCCTTTCACAGTATGTGTTCCCTTGGGAGAAATAATTGTTTTAGTTCAGCAGACGGTTCGTTGTGAGCCGTTTGCTGTTATGCTTAAAGTTAGCTTATACAAGCAAAAAAGGAGATAAATATGGATTACGCAAAAGAATCGTTAAGACTTCACGGTGAATGGCAAGGTAAAATTGAAGTTGTTTCCCGTGTTAAGGTTAAAGATAAAGAAGCACTTTCACTCGCTTACACCCCCGGCGTTGCACAGCCCTGCCTTGAAATTCAGAAGGATATCAACAAGTCCTATGAGCTTACACGCCGCTGGAATACAATTGCTGTTGTAACTGACGGTACTGCTGTTCTCGGCCTGGGTGATATCGGACCTGAAGCAGGTATGCCTGTTATGGAGGGTAAGTGTGTTCTTTTCAAGGAATTCGGCAATGTTGATGCAATTCCTCTTTGCATCCGTTCAAAGGATGTTGACACAATTGTTGATACCGTTGCTCTTATTGCAGGCTCATTCGGCGGTGTAAACCTTGAGGATATCGGTGCACCCCGTTGCTTTGAAATTGAAAGAAAGCTTAAGGAAAAAACTGATATCCCCATTTTCCATGATGACCAGCACGGAACGGCAGTTGTATGCTCTGCTGCATTAATCAATGCACTTAAGCTTTCAGGCAAAAAGATTGAAGACTGTGTTGCAGTGTTCAACGGTGCAGGTGCTGCAGGTGTTGCAATAGCAAAGCTCTTCCTTGCAATGGGTATTAAGGATGTTATTATGTGCGACAGAAAGGGCATTGTTCATAAAAACAGAGAGGGTATTGAAAATGATCCTGCTAAGATGGAGCTTGCTTCCTTCTCAAATAAATCAGGCAAAACAGGTACTATTGCCGATGCTCTTGTCGGTGCAGATATTTTTATCGGTGTATCGGCTCCCGGCTGTGTAAGTCAGGATATGGTGCGTTCAATGGCAAAGGATCCTATTGTATTCCCCATGGCAAACCCGACCCCTGAAATTATGCCCGATGATGCCCTTGCTGCAGGTGCTCTTGTTGTCGGTACCGGCAGAAGTGACTATCCTAATCAGATCAACAACGTTCTTGCTTTTCCCGGTATTTTCCGCGGTACTCTTGATGTAAGGGCAAGTGATATCAATGAAGAAATGAAGATGGCGGCCGCCAAGGCAATTGCTTCTCTTGTTTCTGACGATGAACTCAGACCTGATTATATTCTTCCTGCCGCTTTTGATGAAAGAGTAGGTCCCACTGTTGCCGCCGCAGTTGCAAAGGCTGCAAGAGACAGCGGCGTTGCAAGAATATAAGGTGCCTGATTAATGAAAAAGATTGACTTTAAAAGCTGCCTTAAAATCGGCATAACAGTATTTCTGCTTTATCTGTGCATACATTACTGGTCGGTTGCGGCAGGACTTATAAAAACCGTTATCGGAGCAGTTATGCCTCTTATAATAGGTGCTGTTCTTGCATATCCGCTTAATATTATTACAAGCTTTTATGAAAGGCACTGCTTTCCCAATTCCAAAAAGGCATTTATTGTAAAAAGCCGAAGAGGAATGAGCATAACACTTGCACTTCTCACATTAGCAGCAATTCTTGCACTTGTTGTGGCGTTGGTTGTGCCTCAGCTCATATCCTGTATAAAGCTTCTTGTTGCAGAGGTGCCAACATTCATAAATGCCGCCCTTGAAAAGCTCGGCGAATATGATTTTGTGCCTGAGGATATACTTGCAACCCTTTCTGAGATTGACTGGAAAACAAAAATAACCGAAAACATCAAAACTATAACCTCCGGTGTGGGCAGTGTTATGGGAGTTGTTGTGGGTGCTGTTTCCTCAGTCGTTTCAGGCGTTGCAACAGCAGTGATTGCACTTATTGTTGCTCTTTCTCTGCTTTCGGGTAAGGAAAAGCTTGGCTCACAGCTCAAAAGGGCTTTAACACATTATATCCCTGCACGCTATATGAAAAAGCTTACCTACATTGCATCCGTAGCTGATGACTCTTTCCATAAATTTCTTGTTGCTCAGTGTACTGAGGCGGTAATTCTCGGTGGCTTATGCACTGTAGGAATGCTCATTTTAAGGCTTCCTTATGCGGCAATGATTGGTGCGGTAACAGCAGTAAGTGCTTTTATTCCGGTTGTAGGTGCATTCATCGGCGGAGGAATAGGTGCATTCCTTATTCTTATGGAATCACCGTCCAAGGCTTTGATTTTCCTTGTTTTTATCATTCTTCTTCAGCAGATTGAAGGCGACCTCATTTATCCCAAGGTTGTCGGATCTTCAATGGGACTTCCGAGCCTTTGGGTTCTTGCGGCAGTTACTGTCGGAGGAGGCGTTTTCGGAATTATGGGTATGCTTTTAGGTGTGCCTCTCGCCTCAACGGTATATAAAATTATAAGAGACGATATCAATGAAACGGGAAGCGTTGACCTGATTCCGAACCTCAGTCAAGAGGATGAAGCAAAGAGTGAAGACCCGATAATTGAAACTGAAACATAAAAACGTATATAAAAAGAGATGTAAAAAACTTTCGTTTTTACATCTCTTTTTTATAATGTTAGTATTTGATTTCGTAAATTGTCGTAACCTTCATATCAAGCCCCACATCAGCGGTGAAAACACTCATACCGCCCGTGCATGATGTTACAACAGGAAGCTCAATAACAAGCTTTGTAAGTTTGCCCGAAGAATCGATGTTCGTTCGGAGAATCGTATCGGGGTAGCTGATTTCTGCCTTCTGAACTCCGATGGGTCCCATATTGAAGGTTGCAAAATCCAGTGGGTCAAGAATGCTTGACATATTAGGTGTGGGTGTAGTTGCCGTTCCGTCATAGCTTGAGGACTCGGGAATAAGCTTTATAAGTATTTCCTGACCTTCTGCTGTCTTGGTAATTTCGGCAACGCTGACATTTGCTTCACCAACGGTGGAGTTTTTACCGAAGGGCGGAATTGTATTGTTAAGCTCAGCTTTGCTTTTATCTGTTCTTATGCCGTTTTCAAAGGTGTAATCCTCAAGTGTGTCGGGCACAATGCTTCTCATAACAGAGTTTACCTGCTCCATGGGTGCCGGCAGAGAAAACTCAGTAATAGTCATATCAATTTTTTCGTCCTTATGAACGGTAAGCGATGCCTTGTTCCCTTTAAGTGCATTTATCGCATTGTTATAAGCATCACATACCTGCTGAACGGTCATACCCTGAGGTGCGGTAGTCTGTGTAGCTGAAGGTGCTGTTGTTCCTTCGGTGACGGAGGACGCGGTGCTGTCCGTAGTGATAGCCTGAGTTGTGTCAGGTAATGCAACCGTTGTTGAAATGTTAACCGTTGCAGATTGGGATGACTGTGTAGGGGGGACGGTTGTAGCTTCATTTTTATCAGTACCTTTAAAAATGCTGAAGCACAGCCCGATAACAGCAACACCAAGTACGCCTATAAGAAGATAGGAAAGAAGATTAATTTTTTTGCTATTATCCATTTTGAACTCTCCTTTAATTCATATATATAAATATATTTTATGAAATCACTTTATATACCGTTGACCTTTTTTGGGGAGGATTATTACCGAAGGTAAATGCACTGAGAAAAAGCTTTTCGGAAGCCTCAAGCTTACTTTCATCGTTTGTATAAAGCTCGGCTAAAACTTCACCCTTATTTACCTTTTCGCCCGTCTTTTTATAAAGGATGATTCCTGCTGTATAGTCAATGCTGTCTTCCTTATTAATTCTGCCTGCACCTAAAATAACACTGGACGAACCGATTTTTTCAGCATCCATAAATGTAATAAAGCCGTCCTGAGGGGCAAGCACCTCTTTTTTTATGGTGGCTTTTTTCATTTTGTCAGTGTTTTCAATTATGGAAGTATCTCCGCCCTGAGACTTTACCATCTCAAGGAACTTATTATAGGCTGAGCCGTCTTTTATTGCGCCTTCAACCTTTGTTCGGGCTTCATTGTATGATGAGCCCTGAGAAAGCATAATGATATTTGTGCTCAGCTCAATGCAGACCTCACAAAGGTCGCTTCTCTCACCTGTTCTGAGTATTCTCACGGCCTCGCTGACTTCAAGCAGATTGCCGATATTACTGCCGAGGGGAGTATCCATATCGGAAATTACAGCCGCAACTTTTCTGCCGGCACCTTTACCTATTGCTACCATCTTTTCAGAAAGCTTTTCGGCATCCTCAGGAGTTTTCATAAATGCACCGCTGCCGTATTTTACGTCAAGAACAATACATTCTGACCCTGCCGCAAGCTTTTTACTCATAATACTTGAAGCTATAAGGGGGATTGAGCCAACGGTAGCCGTCGCATCACGAAGAGCGTAAAGCTTTTTATCTGCAGGAGCAAGGTCACCTGTCTGACCGACTACGCAAATACCGGTTTTCTGTACTGTTTCAATAAATCTTTCAGGCTCTAAGGCAACATTGAAGCCGTCAATTGCTTCAAGCTTGTCAACTGTTCCGCCGGTGTGGCCGAGTCCGCGTCCGCTCATTTTTGCAACCTTACAGCCAAGGGCTGCAACGGTTGGTGCCACAATGAGGGTTGTTTTGTCTCCGACTCCGCCCGTTGAATGCTTGTCAACGGTAACGCCATCTATTTCCGATAAATCAAGCATATCACCGCTGTGAGCCATTTCGAGGGTAAGGGTGACCATTTCTCTGTCTGTCATACCTCGAAGATAAATGGCCATCAGCAAGGCAGAAGCCTGATAATCCTTGATTTCGCCTTTGACATAGCCTTTAATAAAAAATGCAATTTCCTCGTCTGTAAGCTCAAAGCCGTCTCTCTTTTTTGCTATTATATCATATA
>JAXJQQ010000111.1:0-5095 GCA_036311065.1 Acutalibacteraceae bacterium
ACTCTCGGTCTTGTTGGCGAGCAGCAGCTTCTTGACGGTATTGACGATGAAGAATACAAGAGATATATGCACCACTACAACATGCCCAGCTACTCTGTTGGTGAAACAAAGCCCTCCAGAGGCCCCGGCAGACGTGAAATCGGTCACGGTGCACTTGCTGAAAGAGCTCTTGTTCCCGTAATTCCCTCAGTTGAGGAGTTCCCCTATACAATCAGACTCGTTTCAGAGGTTCTTTCCTCAAACGGCTCAACCTCACAGGCTTCAATCTGCGGCTCAACCCTTTCACTCATGGCAGCAGGTGTTCCCATTAAGGCTCCCGTTGCAGGTATCTCCTGCGGTCTTATTTCCGAAGGCGACCGTTTCATGACAATGGTTGACATTCAGGGTCTTGAAGACTTCTTCGGCGATATGGACTTTAAGGTTGCAGGTACAAAGAAGGGTATCACTGCTATTCAGATGGACCTTAAGGTACACGGCCTTACTCCCGAAATCATCAAGGAAGCATTCGAAAAGACCTATGATGCACGCTGCAAGATTCTTGACGAGGTTATGATTCCCTGTATCGCAGAGCCCAGAGCAGAGCTTTCAAAGTATGCTCCCAAGATGCTTACAACAAAGATTGATGTTGAAAAGATCGGTGATGTTATCGGTAAGCAGGGTAAGGTTATTCAGAAGATCTGTGCTGAATGTGAATGTAAGGTTGATGTTAACGAGGACGGTTCAATCTTTGTTTCCGCAATTGACCTTGATAATGCTAAGCGTGCAATCACAATCATTGAAACAATCGCAAATGACCCCGAGGTTGGCTCAATCTTCCGCGGTGTTGTTACACGCCTTATGTCCTTCGGTGCATTCGTTGAAATCGCTCCCGGTAAGGAAGGCCTTGTTCACATCTCAAAGCTTGACGTTAAGAGAACAGAAAAGGTTGAAGACTGCGTAACCGTTGGTGACGAGGTTATCGTTAAGGTTCTTGAAATCGACGACCAGGGCAGAATCAATCTTTCAAGAAGAGATGCTCTTATCGAAATCGAAGGTCTTACTCCCGAGGATGACGGTGAAGAAGCACCCCGTCGTCCCAGAAGAGACGGCGACCGTCGCAGAGACAACAGAAGAAGAGACAGATAATTTAAAATCACCCTGTATTGCAGGGTGATTTTTTTAGTGGTCAGGGATTTGATTTATTACAACTTTATTTCATTGATTGACAACGCCTTGAAACACTGATAGAATGTAATTACAAAGGAAGGTGATTTTATGAAGAAAGCTGTTGCTTTAATCCTTGCACTTATATGTGTGTTTATGCTTGTCGGCTGCAGTGCTGAGAAGACGGATAATAAAGTTGAGGTTTATACCTTAAGTGGCGAAAATGATTTTTTTTCCGTTACAAACGGAACGGTTGTTCTGAACGGTGATGAAGAAATGTTCAGCGGCGGTGAACTTAAGGTTCTTCGTCAAAAGCCTTTTCCTGATACAGCTTCCTTTTCCACAAGGTTTTACATTGTTAAGGACGGTGAAAAAAGAACCGTTTTGTCAGGCAGTGTAAATGATATGACCGGCGGCACTGTAAGTATTTCAGGTGACTTGGGAAAAATATCAGGTGAAAATGTTATAACCGAAGGTAAAAATTTAAGCACTGAAGATTTTGTAAATAATCTCTATTTTGAGCTTAGGGTAAGGGATTCCGAAGGTTATGAAAAGACCTACGAAATATCGATGGATGTTGAAAAGGTACATTAAACTAAAAAAGAGCTTTAAAAAACGAAAGTTTTTTAAAGCTCTTTTAACTTACTGCTTGTTCCTTGCTGCTTACTTCTTCTTACCGATATTAAGAAGTCTCACGACAGTGGGGGAGAGTACAATATTGATTACAAGCTCAGCTAAGAAGTTGATGCCTACCATACCGAAAATAAGGTATTCTCCAACGTTCTGGAAGCCTGCACCTGCACCCCACTGGCTGATTGTATCCATAAAGAATACCACACAACCTAAAAGGAAGATACCTGTGTTAACAAGAGGACAGGCGAGAGCCGCAAGAACAACTGCAAGATAGCGGTTTTTCTTTTCAAGGGCTTTGCATATAAAACCTGCCGCAAGACCGCAGCCCATACCCTTTAAAAGAACGGTGATTACCGTACCGGGTACGCTGATTGCCAGGAAAGCGCCTGCGTCGGTCATAAGTACCATAACGCCGAAGACGAAGCCTAACCATGTGCTGATTTTGGGGCCGCACATTGCCGCACCTATTACTATAGGCAAAAGCACAAGTGAAATTGAGAAGGGGCCAAAACGGATGAACTGGCCGAACATCTGCAGAACTACCACAAGTGCGGTGAGAATCGATCCGAGCGCTAAGGTCTTGGTCGACATTTTAGGGTTTGCTTTTTTCATAAAAATTTACCTCCTTGCTGTCGTCTGCTTATGCAGTACAACGCAATAAAAATTTATAGTAACTGCTTTATGCAGTAATACCCTGATATTCAGTTGTTTTTGTTATATATAATGTTGAGTCCTTTTATAACCAGGTGTTCATCAAGGGTGATGCTGTGTGTGCAATGCTTAATTATAACCTTTGCCATTCCGCCTGTTGCATAAACGGGAATTTTACTGCCGAATTCAGCATAAATACGGTCAATCATGCCGTCAATCATTGAAGCGTTGCCGTAAATTACACCCGATTTCATACAGTCGGCAGTGTTTTTAGCCGCAACAAGGGCGGGGGCTTCAAGGCTTACCTGAGGAAGCTGAGCTGTTCCCTGAGAAAGGGCATTGAGTCCCATCATAACACCGGGTGCTATGGATACACCGATAAAAGCACCTTTTTCGTTTATTACGGAAAGCTTTGTTGCTGTGCCCATATCAATTATAAGGGCGGGACTGGAGTATAAATTATGAGTTGCAACGCAGGCACAGATGATATCCGTGCCAACAGAGGAGGGGGTATCACAGTGAATGTTGATTCCCGTTTTTATTCCGGGACCTACAACCTTGGCTTCAACACCGTAAATGTTTTTTACAGCCTTTTTCATAACCGTTGTGAGAGGTGGTACAACCGATGAGATGACCGCTCCCTTGATATCGGTTTTACCCACACCGTGAATCATAAGGGTTGTAAGAAGCTGACCTGCATATTCGTCTTCGGTTTTTGATGCATCTGTTGAAATTCTTGCAGTGAATGTAATTTCATTGTTTTCAAAACCGCCGAGAACAATATTTGTATTTCCGATATCTACGGTAAGAACCACGAGGCAACAGCTCCCTTCATAATTTCGTCTGCATTATATCACCGTGTAAAGTGAAATTCAAGATGATTTTATCAACTTCGGCACAATAAACAAAAATACATTAAATACTGTGCGGTAATCATTAAAAACCTCTTTATCCCGTGAGATAAAGAGGTTTTGTAAGCTACTTATTTTCTGCAGTAAATTTCAATTGCACTGCTTATGAATTCTGCCGTGCCGTCACCGTGCTTATTGATGTTGTTTCTGAAACGTTCATCACAGGTGTACATCTGACCTAAGCCAGAGAGGATTTCCTTTGTGCAGGTGTAGTAATTATCGTTGATATAGCCCTGAAGCTTCTGCACAATCCTTTCAGCCTCGGCGGAATCGGGGTTGTTGCCTTTTTCCTTGCATACGGCAAACTCTGCCAGAATATCATTCATTCCGTCAGCGAGATTATTCCACTTGTCCTTGGTATAATCCTTGGTTTTTTCGCTGTGCTCCTTGTAAGCGTCGGTATTGCCCCATTTTCCCTTTACCTCTGCTTTGTAGTTTTCAAATTCACTGTTGTCAAAAGCTGTCATAATAGCTTCTCCTTTCACGGCACTGTCAATTGCTGAAATTAACCTTTCAAGGCGTTCTTTTTTCAGAATAAGAAGCTCCTTTTGTTGTTGCAGTGCCTCGGTTTTGTTGTATTCGGGAGATGAAAGAATTTCTTTAATGCTTTTTAAAGAAAAATCAAGCTCACGGTAAAAAAGAATCTCCTGCATACGAAGAAGGGAATTTTCATCATAAAACCGATAGCCGCTGTATCGGTCGACCTCAGCAGGCTTTAAAAGACCGGTTTCATCATAATAATGGAGTGTGCGCACACTCACACCCGTAAGAACAGCAAATTCTTTAATCTGCATTTTCATTTCATCACCTCACAAAATGGAGTATACACTATAACGCAGCGTGAGAGTCAAGGGGTAAAAATTTTTTTATATATCAAGGTTGAATTCGTATTTATCATCAATAAATATATAGTTTGCGTTATGCTTCTGCACCAGGCTTAAGATTTTCCTGTTGTCACTGAGAACACCTTCCATAGTGCAGTCATCGTCAAGGCGTTTTTCAATTATGTCGGCATAGCCCTTTATATCGGCAAAATGATTTTTTATGTAATTCTCGCTCATAACAAGGCAGAAGTATCTGATTTTATGGAGATATTCTTCTGTGAAATCCTTTGCCCAGTCAAAGGGGATATAACAGCCTTCAACAATAAGGCTCTGCTCGTTTTCTATGGCGGTTTTAATCATTTCACGGACAATGGGCCAAAGGTAAGTTGTCAGCTCACCGTCATCGCTCAAGGGGGTAAGAGAGGTGTTTCCGCTTCTGATCAAGCCCATTTTCAGATGATCTATTGATAAATAGGGGTAGCTGTATTTTTGGAGCAGCTTTTGTGCCAGGGCGGTTTTGCCTGTATGGGATGCTCCTGTGATTAAAATGACCATAGTGGTATCACCTCTTGGTGTTAATAATAGCATAATTTTTTAAAATTCGCAATAATCAGTAAAGATTGTCTTCGCCAAGTGAAGCAGCGGCAATGCCGCTGTGAAGTATCGTGCTGTTCGCACGCTGTGAAGTTAAGTGTGTCATTCACGCCGAAAAGGCACACTTAGTTAAAAAAGAAAAGACACGCTAAAAGCGTGTCTTTTCTTTTTCTGGAGCGGATGACGAGGCTCGAACTCGCTACCTCCACCTTGGCAAGGTGGCGCTCTACCAGATGAGCTACATCCGCATATTGGTGCCTCCGGCCGGAATCGAACCAGCGACACGTGGATTTTCAGTCCACTGCTCTACCAACTGAGCTACAGAGGCAAATATGGCGA
>JAXJQQ010000112.1:0-11256 GCA_036311065.1 Acutalibacteraceae bacterium
ACCTACAATTGAATTGAGTACCGTATCGCTTTCAGAGGCTACGGCACATTCTATTACGCCATCTTTACCCGAAAGCACCTTTGTGCCGGTATCAGCCACAAGCACACGCAGCTGCTGAGCTGCCTTTTCATTGGAAAGAGCCGCATATTTCGGCTTATATTTTCTTATCTGCTCAGAAAGAAGCTTATAATTGCTGTCAGCCGTAAGGGCTATTACCTCATAGCCCCGCATATCAACAACATCAAGAGCCTGAGTTCCTATTGAGCCTGTTGAGCCTAAAATTGAAAGCTTTTGTGCCATAACAGCACCTCCGTAAGGTGAAATCAGATCAAAGTGAAATAAGACGGATAATACCGTAAAGAGTGGGAAGAACAAACACGCAAGAGTCAAAACGGTCCATAATTCCACCGTGACCGGGAAGAAGCTGACTGTAGTCCTTAATACCGAAATTACGCTTTAAAACGGAAGCGGCAAGGTCGCCCATCATACTAACGAGTGAAAGAACTACGGAAATGGGAATTATGTAAAGATACTTCATTGCACTGTCACCGAAAAGGCTGTAATCATAAAGATTATTACAACCTACGGTGAAAAGGTAAAGAATAAGCACATTGAATGCGGCTGTAATCACAACGCCGCCGACAGCGCCCTCGATTGATTTTTTTGGGCTTATAACGGGAGCCATTTTATGCTTGCCGAATTTTCTGCCCACAAGGTAAGCAAAGGAGTCCGTAAGCCATGAGCAGGCAAAGCCGAGACCGACAAAATAAATTCCCTCCTGATGGGTATAACCGTTGAACCAGTCTCCGATATTATTAAGCTTTACAAAGGCTGAAAAAGCATAAGGCAATGCCATTGATGCAAAAAAGGCTGTTGCAGCGTGCATAAAGGTCACCTTTTTGTTCATAAAGACCGTAAGGCTCATAAGAATGAGCACATAAAAGCTTATGAACACGCCTGATGCTTCAAGCTTAAAATCGAGGCCTGCAAAAAGCACTGAAACAAAGCTGAAGGCACAGGATACGGCATAAACAAGCTTACTCTTGTTACCTACGGCTCTTACAACCTCAAAGGTTGCCGTAGCCGCAAGAGCACCGAGAATCACCGTAACAAGAGCCACTGCATCAAAAGCTATTGCAGCAAGAAATCCGATAAGTCCTATTATAATAATAATTGTTGAAGCTGTTCTTTCGCCCTTGAAAAGCTTCTTTTTTTCTTTCGTTTTTTCTTTCATTTTTTGTTTACCTTTCGTTAATCACACTCCGCCGAAGCGACGGTTTCTTCTGCTGTATTCCTCAATTGCTCTGTCAAGGTCGGCAGGGGTATAGTCGGGCCAGAGCACATCGTCAATATAAATTTCCGAATATGCACTCTGCCACAAAAGATAATTGGAAAGACGGTATTCACCGCTTGGTCTTATAATAAGGTCAGGATCAGGCTGACCTGCGGTATAAAGGCCGTCTGAAATCATCTGTTCCGTAATATCCTCGGGATTGAGACTGCCATCCTTTATTTTACGGGCAATATCTCTGACGGAATGAACAATTTCATCTCTTCCGCCGTAATTTACGGCAATATTGATATAGGTTTTATTTTTATCATCGGATTTTCTTTCAACGGTATCCATAAGCTTTACTATATCCTTTGGCATACCTTCCCTTGAGCCGATGAAACGGATGTGATAGCCCGCTTCTTCATTTTCAAGATATCTTTCCTGCATTTCGTCAAGATACTTCCTTAGAAGATTCATTATAGCGGTAACCTCCAGCTTGGAGCGTTTCCAGTTTTCCGTTGAAAAAGCATAGAAGGTAACATACTTTATGCCGATATCAGAGCAGTACTGACAGATGTTTCTGAAAACCTCGGCACCAACCTTGTGGCCCTCCGTTCTTTTAAGACCTCTCTGCTTTGCCCATCTGCCGTTTCCGTCCATAATTATGGCAATATGCACGGGAAGATTTTTATTTTCTGTATCCATTTGGCACTCCTTATAATAGGCAAAAAGGGACTGTCAAAGAAAACAGTCCTCTTTTATTGATTTTAAAATCAGATTTCCATAATTTCCTTCTGCTTGGCATCGGAAATTGTGTCTATATCCTTGATGAAATTATCGGTAATCTTCTGAATTTCCTTTTCGCCATCCTTAAGGTCGTCCTCAGTGATTTCGGAAGCCTTTTTCATGCTCTTGAGTTTTTCAAGACAGTCACGGCGGATTGAACGGACTGCAACCTTTGAGTTTTCACCGATTTTCTGAATATCCTTAACAAGCTCCTTACGTCTGTCCTCAGTAAGAGGAGGGAATGTAAGTCTGATAACTGAGCCGTCATTCTGAGGATTGACGCCGATATCAGATGTCTGGATAGCCTTTTCAATTGCCTTAAGAACGGATTTATCCCAGGGCTGAATGGTGAGAACTCTTGCTTCAGTTGCTGAAACGGAAGCGAGCTGATTAACCGGAGTCATTGTTCCGTAATAGTCAACTGCTACTTTATCAAGAATCTGAGGGTTAGCTCTGCCTGCACGGATTGCAGCGTATTCGTTCTGGAGAGCACTTACTGTTTTACCCATTTTTGTTTTAGCGGTTTCGTATACTGTCTTCATAATTTTGTCCTCTTTCTGTATTTATTTTATGTAATAATTTATTCTTTAACAACGGTACCGATATTTTCACCCTTGAGAGCCTTTACAATATTTTCAGGCTTATCAAGATTAAAAACAAGAATTGAAATACCGTTATCTCTGCAAAGGGAAGCTGCTGCTGCGTCCATAACATTAAGGCCCTTGGCAAGAACCTCTGAATGAGAGAGCTCATCATACTTGACCGCGTCAGCATATTTGTTGGGATCCTTATCATATACACCATCAACATTTGTTGCCTTAAAAACAATTTCTGCATCAATTTCCGCAGCTCTGAGTGCTGCTCCTGTATCAGTTGAGAAGAAGGGATTACCTGTTCCGCAGCCGAAGATAACAACCTTTCCGGCTTCAAGATATTCAACAGCCTTGGACTTTGTGAAAATTTCAGCAACCTGAGGCATATGAAGGGCTGTTAATACCTTTGCGTCAACGCCGAGCTGAATGAGTGTATCCTGCAAAGCAAGTGAGTTGATAGCCGTTGCAAGCATACCCATCTGATCAGCGCGTGGACGGTCCATTTCTCCGCTTGAGCGTCCTCTCCAGAAATTTCCTCCGCCAACAACAATGCCGACCTGAGTGCCCATTTCAGTGCATTCCTTAATCACCCTACAAACGGTGGTTACCATATCAAAATCAAGGCCCTTGCCTTCCTTACCAGCAAGAACTTCACCTGACAGCTTCAGGAGAATTCTTTTATATTTACTCTGCATAATTGAGTATCCTCCGATTAGTTATTAATTAAATATATTTTACTAAATATATTTCAAACTGTAAAGGCTTTTTCCATTTTTTCTTATATAATTTTTATATTTTCCTTTTCAGGTGTTGCACTTTCGGCATTGAAGCGTATAAGTTCAAGACCGGGAGCGTTTTCGGCATAAAGACCGTGAGCATAGCTTCCGTCAGACTTACTGAAAAATGCCTGTGATTTTTCAATTGTTACGTTCTTTGCATTTTTGATAAAGAAACAGGAATTTTCCCTTTCTTCTATACCGACATCAATACCGGGACGAAGGTCATATATACCGCAGTTCCATTTTGATGTTTTTGTAAGCTCAACACTTACGTTTTCAAAGGTAACATTTTCAATCATATTGTCCTCGGTACCGTGAACAATAACACCGTTTTCACCCTTGCAGGTGATATTGAAGAAACGCACATTCTTTATATGACCGCATTTTGTGTTTTCGTCACGGCGGAAGGCAGTTATAGCAACGGGCTCAGCACTGCCCCACCAATCGGGACAGAAGCGTCTTGTTTCAATGATGATATTGCTGTAGGAAACATTTTCAACATTGCCCCCGTCTCTTATCTGAATTGAAAGTCCGCGGTTTGACTTTGAAATTGTACATGAATCAACAATAACGTTTCTGAAATCACCCACGCCCTCAGTACCGATTTTGATTGCGGCAGAGGTAGAGGTAAGGGTACATCCGCTGATGATAACATTCTCTGTAGGTCCGTATTCACTGTTGCCCTTTGAAGCTTTGAGACAGATACAGTCATCAGCACAGGTTACATGACAGCCTATAATCCTTACATTCGAGCAGTGGTCCGGGTCAATACCGTCACTGTTAGCAACATCAAGAGGGTTAAGGATACGGATGTTCTGAATAAGCACATCATCGCAGCCTGCAGGATGAAGAGTCCAGAAGGGTGCATCCTTTATTGTGACATCCTTAACAGTTATATGGTTACTGTTTTCAATGTAAATCGTTGTCGGTCTCGGATAGAAATTACCCGTGACATAGTATTCGTCTTTTCTTTCAACAAAGGCGTAGCAGTTGGCATCAATTACACCTTCACCGCTGATTGCGGCACCGTGGGCACCATAGCCATAAATAAAAGCAAAGGAGGGCTTACCCGTTACGGGATTTCCCACAAGGGCAGTTTTCGGGTCGTTGATTGTTTCACAGGGTCTGATATATGAATTAATATCGGAGCTTGCTTTTAAAACCGTTCCCTTCTGAAGGTGAAGCTCAACATTTTCTCTGAGCTGAATTGAGTGGCTGTAATAGTTACCGCTCGTGAGAACAACAACACCGCCGCCATTTTCTGCACATTCATCGATAGCCTGCTGAATGGCCGCCCCGTCATCGGTAACACCGTCACAAACGGCACCGTAATTTTTTACATCGTATAATTTCATAAAAATGCATCCTTTAAATTTTTTCCAGCTTGGCATAATTTGCCACAAGCTTCTTTGTACCTGCTTTTTCAAAAGCAATTTCAAGCATTGAGTCGTTGCCCATAGGCTTTGAAGACACAATCACACCCTTACCGAAGACCTTATGCTGAACAGCATCGCCCTGGCTGAAGGACACCTTTGGAGCTTCTGGTGCTTTTTTGACGGCAGGTTTCTGCTTTGAAAGGTAGCCGTTGCCGGAATATACCTGCCTTGAATCCTCACGCTCATAGTCACCTCTGACAAGTGCTTCAAAGGACATCTGGGAGGTATGGCGTCTGCCGACCTTTTCTGTAAGAGCGTCGGGAATTTCAATAATAAATCTTGAAGGCAGATTTCTTGAGGTTGTACCGAAGAGCATACGCATCTGAGCGTGGGAAAGATAAAGATTCTTTTTAGCTCTTGTAATACCTACATAAGCAAGTCTGCGTTCCTCTTCAATATCCTCATTGGTATACATACTCTGCACACCGGGGAAGATGCCCTCCTCCATACCGGGAATGAACACAACAGGGAATTCAAGACCCTTTGCAGAGTGGATTGTCATAAGCACAACGGCATCAGTCTGAGCGTTATAATTATCAAGATCGGTCATAAGAGCAACTTCTTCAAGGAAACCTGAAAGAGTCGCCTCTTCGTTTTCCGTTTCGTAAGTCAGAAGGTTGGATATAAGTTCGGTGATATTTTCTATTCTTTCACTGCCTTTTTCCTTATCGAGCCTGAGATGGCTGAGATATTCGGTTTTTTCAAGAACCTTTTTGAAAAGTTCATCAAGGCTGAGCTTTTCGGTATAAGTGCGAAGCTCATCGATAAGATCACAGAATTCACCGAGCTTTTTTGCACTGCGCTTGAGACTTTCATATTCGTCAGCGGTGCGGAACACCTCAAAAAGAGTAACTCCGATTCCCGTTGCAATTTCAGCCGCCTTATTTACCGTTGTATCACCTATTCCTCTTTTAGGAACATTGATGATTCTGCGAAGACGCATATTATCGTCGGGATTGTTGATAACAGTAAGGTAGGCTATTGCATCCCTGATTTCGGCTCTTTCATAGAAACGGTGGCCACCGATAATACGGTAAGGAATACCGGCCTTAACGAGTGTTCTTTCAACCGAGTTGGACTGTGCATTCATTCTGTAAAGAACAGCGTGGTCACTGAAATTAAATTTGCCTGAGCTGACATTTTCTTCTATTGTATCGGTGATGAAGCGTGCTTCCTCGGTTTCATCATAGGCATTGTTGATAACAACCTTATCTCCGCCGCCGTTGGCTGTCCAGAGGTTTTTGCCTTTACGCTTTTTATTATTTGAAATAACCTCATTAGCAACATCAAGTATCGTCTGAGTTGAACGGTAATTCTGCTCAAGACGGATTATGCTTGACTCAGCGTAGCGGTGCTCAAAGGAAAGAATATTTTCAATTGTAGCACCTCTGAAGCGGTAAATACTCTGGTCGTCATCACCCACCACGCAGATATTTCTGTGCCCTGCCGCAAGAAGTTCCGTAAGCTTATACTGCGCGTGGTTAGTATCCTGATATTCGTCCACCATAATGTATCTGAATTTGCGCTGATAGTATTCTCTTATCTCAGGGTTCTGTTCAAGAAGAATTACGGTATTATATATAATATCGTCAAAGTCCATAGCGTCGCTCTTTTTAAGCTCTGACTGATACATTGAATATACCTTTGCAATCTGTGCTTTGCGGGCATCCTTACCCTTTGCTGCATCCTCGGCATAACGGTCAGGAGAAATCATACTGTCCTTGGCATTGCTGATTTCATTAATTATAGTTTTATATGAGAGATTGCCTTCACTGATACCAAGCTGACGCTGACATTCCTTTACAAGGCGTTTTGAATCGTCACTGTCATAAATAGTAAAGCTTTTTGTGTAGCCTAAAACCTCACCGTCACGGCGGAGTATACGCACGCAGGAGGAATGGAAGGTTGAAGCCCAGATATCTGCGGCATCCTTTTCGCCAAGCATTTTTTCAAGCCTTTCCTTAAGCTCGTTTGCCGCCTTATTTGTAAAGGTAATGGCAAGAATCTGCCAGGGTCTTGCAGGGTCAACACAAAGAAGATCCTCAATATCAAAAAGCACGCTTTCGTCACCGTCAAGATATCTTTTCATATTGTCAATATCTCTCTGAGTCGGCTCAAAATCAACCAATTTGCTTTCATAAGCGTTACCGTATTTTACAATATTTGCAATACGGTTAACAATAACCGTTGTTTTTCCGCTTCCTGCACCGGCAAGAATAAGCACGGGGCCGTTTACCTGAAAAATAGCCTGACGCTGTTTTTCGTTCATATTTTTAAAATCACGCTCAATGATTTTTTGTCTGAGTTCAAAAAATTCCTTTGTTGCCATTTGGTTTACCTCTGTTTTACACTCATAATAATACATTGTAATTTTACATTATAACCCTGAAAAATACAACAGAAAAAGACAAAATAAAAATATTTTTTCAAATATAACAGAGCACTCACCAATAAAAAGTTATTTGTATTGACTTTAAGTTTTTTTAAATGTAAAATAGAAGATAATGATGTTAAAGGGAGATAATAAAATGTCCATTGAAAAAGTAAGAGAATATATGAAAGACTTCGGTTATGAAAAAAAAATACTTGAATTCAGCGTTTCAAGTGCAACAGTTGAGCTTGCCGCAAAAGCACTTAATACAGAAGGAGCAAGAATTGCGAAAACACTTTCCTTCCTTCTTGACAGCGGTGCAATACTCATAGTTGCCGCAGGCGATGCCAGAATTGACAACAAAAAATATAAAGGCCTTGTCCATCAGAAGGCTAAAATGCTCTCTCCTGAGCAGGTTGACGAGCTTATAGGTCATTCCATTGGCGGAGTGTGTCCTTTTGCAGTTAACGACGGTGTTACTGTTTACCTTGACGAAAGTCTCAAGAGATTTGAAACCGTGTTCCCCGCCTGCGGAAGCAGTAACAGTGCAATTGAGCTTACTATCCCAGAGCTTGAAAAGCTTTCCGGCTATAAGCAATGGGTTGATATTTCAAAACTTCCCGAAGAATAAAAAATATCCGAGGCCGTTGCCTCGGATGTTTTTTATTACTGTTCGCCTTCTGTTTCAGGCTGTTCAAAAAGCTTGAAGATGTTAGCCATAACTTCGTAAAGCTTTTTAACCGCTGCTTCAAGAGCAGCAAAAATTTCATTGATAAAATCCATTTTTGTTACCTCCATTAATAGTTTTATTATATTTTATACAATTATTTCAAAATGTCAATATTTTATGCGAGTTAAAAATAAAAAGGCGATACACTGTACCGCCTTTAATCAAGTCTTATTTAATTACTTCGTCAAACTTGAGGAATTCAAAGATTGCATCAAAAATCTTATCGAACCAATCTGAAATAACCTTAAGAATTGACTGGAAGCCTGCAACGAAGTTATCCTTATCAGCATCAGGGATAAGCTCATCAAGCTTGTTTCCGTCATCGTCCTTATCCTGGCTTTCAGCACAGCAAGCACATCCGCAGTCACAAGGGAACATACCTGTACATTCATAACAGCAAAGGTCACCGTCATACTTTAAGCCGTCGCCCTTATCCTTAGCGCAGGTTGTAAGATAGCTGATATCAATGTTGGGGCAGTAAAGGCAGCAATGGCAAGGAGCTGCATCGGTGTGCTTATGTGTACACTGACCTGATACCTCAACTGCAGCGGAAGCTACGCCCATCACTGAGAAAATCATAAGTGCGCTGAGTAAAACAGCAATAATTTTTTTCATAGTTTTTTCCTCCTTATATGGAAAGGTGCATAAAAACACCCAATATGATAGTAATATTATAATAAATATGTTTTAAAAAGTCAACATTTTTTCAAAAAAATACCACCCGTTCAAGAACGGGTGGTAAAATTTTTACACTGTGGCAGCTGTTGTTTCGGGAGCTGCTGTTGTTGCAGGTTCGGTTACATCTGCTTCGGGATTTGCCTGAGCAATGAGATCCATAATCTGACCGATAATGTCAGAGGAATCAATAAGACCGAAGATTGTGCCGAGCTTAACAATAACCTTAACAAGCTTAAGAGCGATCTTAGCCATCTTGAGTCCGCCCTTTACTGTCCAGAAAGGAAGATCAAGAAGCCAATCAAAATCGCCTGCTTCTTCTTCGCCTTCAACGGGAGCTGTTGTTTCAACTTCGGGAGCTGTTGTTTCTTCTTCAGCAAAAGCAACAGTACCGAGTGAGAAGGTCATGATAAGAGCAAGTACAAGAGCAATAATCTTTTTCATCAGTGTTACCTCCTATGTAAATATTAAAACAAAAAGTACATTATTAACATACTCTTTACTTCAATTAAAGTATATATTTCAAACCTTGTTTTGTCAAGATTTTTTTGGAAAGAGAAAATATAAAAGCTTCCGTTAAATTACCTAACGGAAGCCATAATGTTATTTTGCAAGTTCTCTGAGCAGATTTATTGCTTCATCCTTTTTATCCTCTGAAATGAGTCTGTAACACATAAGAACAAGTTGTTCTTCCTTGGATAAAAGAGAAATCGGATCTGCTGAATAAGCAGCTACACTGTTTTCTGACAGAATTCTTTCGGGATGATTATCTTCAACGCCTGAAAGATATCCTACAGTACAGTTATAGATTTTTGAAAGCTTGATCATTGTAGGAAGAGACGGGCAGGTTTTACCCGTTTCATAAAAAGTATAGGTACTTCTGTCAACACCTAAAATATCAGCTATGTTCTGCTGATTCATATTGTGTTCTTTTCTCACCTTTTTGAGCATTTCTGAAACCATAATAACATCTCCTTTGTGACAAATAATAACACAATACAACATAAAATGCAATATTTTCGGTAAAAAAAGAAAAACTTGTTGACTGTTTGTCACATTTGCTCAGTTAACGTTTTCACTGTTGAAATAAGCATATACGGTGCGGGCATCCCTTTCACTCAGACCCTTTACAGATGTAAGCTCAATTAGACTTGCCTTTCTTATTGCCGAAACAGTTTTGAAATGCTTTATAAGTATTGCTGCCTTTTTTTCACCTATGCCCTGAATTTTTATAAGAGAAGAGCCAAGTGCAGACTGTGTGTGCTTACTTTTATGGTAAGAAATTGCAAAGCGGTGAACCTCCTCCTGAATTGAAGAAACAAGAGTGAAAACCCGTCGCACGGAAGAAATTGCAATTTCTCCCCCGTCAGCGGCAATTGCTCGTGTCCTGTGCTTTGAGTCCTTGACCATACCGAAAACGGGAATATCAAGTCCGAAGGCTTCAATAACCGGCTTTACAGCATTTACCTGACCCTGACCGCCGTCAAGAAGTATTAAGTCAGGAAGAACGCCGAAGCCCTCTCCGCTTTCCTTTTCTTCCGTATATCTGTTAAGCCTGCGGCTTATTACCTCTCTCATTGAGCCGTAATCATCCTGGCCGTCAAAGCCCTTCACGGCAAAACGGCGGTAGGCACTCTTTAACGGCTGAGCATTTTTAAACACCACCATTCCGGCAACATTATCACTGCCTGCTGTGTGAGAAATATCGTAGGATTCAATATATTCGGGAGTACGCGGAAGACCTAAAAGCTTTGCGAGCTCATCAAGAACGGCAGTCTGTGAGCCTGATTTTCCTATATGTTCACCAAGCTTCTGAGCCGCATTTGCAAGGCACATTTCCATAACTCTTGCCTTCTCCCCTCTTTTAGGCTGAAGCAGAGTTACTTTTTTTCCTTTTTTATCCGTAAGATACTCAGCCACAAGCTCACTGTCGCTGACCTCACCGTCAACAACAACAAGAGACGGGATGCTTCTTTCCATTGAGTAAAACGAAGTTACAGCCTCATACCTTGCTTCGGGAAGATTTTCAATACCGTGAAGAATAAAGTGCTCCGTGCTGCATAAAAGCCCGTCACGGAAGCTCAGAACTGCAAGGCACGCGTCATCTCCGTTCTGCACAAGAGCAAAAACATCCTCATCCACACTGCCGTCAACAACAACCTTCTGCCTTGACATAATACGTTCTATCGCTTTGATTTTATCCCTGATTTTTGCCGCTTTTTCAAACTGAAGAGATTTTGCCGCTTCTTCCATTTCTAAAGTAAGCTTTTTAACCGTAGCGGAACTTCCGCCCTTGAGAAAATCAACGGCATCTCTGACACTCTGATCATATTCCGACTGATTTATCTTTTTGGCACAAGGAGCAGAGCACTTTGAAATAAAATAATTCAGACAAGGTCTGCTTTTTCCTATATCCCTGGGAAAAAGCTTATTGCAATCAGGCAGACGAAAAATCTCCGTTGCCTGGCTTACGGCATTGGTAACTGAAAAATTACCGGTATAAGGACCTAAATATTCGGCTGAATCGTCATCCTTACGGAAGCAGGCACTTATTCTGCCCCATGGACCCTTTGTTATTTTAATATAGCTATAGCCCTTATCATCCTTTAAAAG
>JAXJQQ010000113.1:0-16639 GCA_036311065.1 Acutalibacteraceae bacterium
GATACCTATAATGTTCTCAAATCCGGTATTCCCAATGCTATCAAGGCTTTTGAAAAAGAGGTCCTTCCCCGCGGCTTCAGACCCAAGGGAATCAGAATTGACTCAGGTGATATCACCTATCTTTCAAAAAAAGCAAGAAAAATGCTTGACGATGCAGGCTTCCCCGATTGCAAGATAGTTGCAAGTAACTCCCTTGATGAAATTATAATCCGTGATATGCTCATTCAGGGTGCTCAGGTGGACTCCTTCGGTGTTGGCGAAAGGCTCATTACTGCCGCTTCAAATCCTGTTTTCGGCGGTGTATATAAGATTGTTGCCGTTGAAGAAAACGGTGTTCCCGTTCCGAGAATCAAGCTCAGTGAAAATGTTCAGAAAATCACAACTCCCTGTGCCAAAAAGGTTTACAGACTTTTTGATAAGGACAGCGGTAAGGCTATTGCTGATGTTATCACTCTTCTTGACGAAGAAATAGACGACAGTAAGGATTATGAGCTTTTCGACCCCAACTATACATGGAAAAGAAAAAACGTTTCAAATTTTGTTGCAAAGCCTCTTCTTGTTAAGATTTTTGACGGCGGCAAGTGCTGTTATGACTGCCCCGATATAAAGGATATAAAGAAGTATTGCAATGAACAGGTTGACACTCTCTGGGATGAAGTAAAGCGTTTTGAAAATCCTCACACCTATTATGTTGACCTTTCACAGAAGCTTTGGGAGGAAAAGAAGCGTCTGCTGGACGAGTATTCTAAAAACGTCTGATGAGAAGCATTGATTATACAGTAACGGAATATTTTGACGGCAAGAAGATTTTTAACTTTCTCAGAGGCTACGTTAAAATCTCAGTAAGATTGCTGCGAAGCCTTAAAACCGTTGAAGACGGAATTATGTTAAACGGCAAAAGAGCACGTACGATTGATATTATTCATACGGGGGATAAGGTGACAATTAATATCCCCGATGACAGCACAATGTCCATCCCCATTGATTATCCTCTTGATATTGTATATGAGGACGATGACCTGCTTATTATCAATAAGCCACCTATGCTGCCTATGCATGAAAGCCATAACCATCAGGGTGACACATTGGCAAATGCCGTTGCCGGCTACCTTATAAAAAAGGATAAGCCCGCAACCTTCCGTGCAATCGGAAGGCTTGATAAGGGCACCTCGGGTATTGTGGTGTGTGCACTTAATTCCCACGTTGCCGCAAGGCTTTCGGGCAAAATCAAAAAGCAATATTTAGCCCTTGTTACGGCAAGGTACGACGAAGACGGCACAATAAACAAGCCTGTTTACCGTCCGGACCCGATGAAAACCTTCCGCACGGCAGACGACAGAGGTGACTACGCCGTAACCCACTACCACGTTGAGGAGAAGGGCGATAATTATTCACTTATGAGGATTGACCTTGAAACGGGCAGAACACATCAGATAAGGGTGCATTTCGCTTATTTAGGCACTCCCCTTTACGGTGACAGAATGTACGGTACTGAGGATGACAGAATCTGCCATCAGGCGCTGCACTGCGAAAACCTTACCTTCATTCACCCCGTAACAAATGAGGAATTTACAGTCAAGGCAGAAATGCCTGAGGATATGAAAGAACTTTTAAAAGATTTACGAGAATAAAATAAATAAAAAAGAACCGACAATGTCGGTTCTTTTTTATATTGATTATTTTTTCTTTGCCATTTTAGCAGCTGCCTTTTCAGCAAGTTTCTCTTCTTTAAGAGCAATCTTTTCCATTTCAAGGCGCTTCTGCTCAGCAATCTGAGCTTCACGGGCTGCTTCTTCTCTTGCCTTTGCTGCTTCATACTGTTCTGCAAGCTCTTCAAGGTGAGTGTAGTTTTCCTTTTCCTTAACTGTCTTTGCAGCGTCAATATAAGCCTTTGCGGCACGGTTGAACTGAACGTGCTTGTCCATTTCCTTCTTTGCATCGTCCTGAGCCTTGGATTTCTTAGCCTTGGCTTCTTTAATTTCAGCAGTGATTTCCTTAAGTCTGAAGGAATCCTTATTCTTTTTGCATTCTGCCTGTTCAAGGTAAAGAGCATTAAGCTTTGCTTCGCATTCGTCTTCAATGTTATAAAGGGCTTCAAGAGCCTTGTAATCGGGCTCCTTGAAGGATGCTGAATCCTTGTAATACTTTCTGATAGCCTTCTTTGATGAAAGCTTACTCTGAGCAATTTCGATAGCAAAGGTACGAAGCTCTTTTTCTTCCTTAGTGCCCTTGGGCATTGCTCTTGCTTCCTTAAGCTCAGCAGCAATGCTTGTAATATCTTCGTTATAAAGACCGATAAGGCCTGCATTGTAAACCTTGAGACAAGCGTTGTATTTTGAAATATATGTGCCCTTATTGAACTTTTCAAGCTCAGCACACACCATCTTTGAAATTTCGATTTCTTCGTTAAGGTTGAGAGCTTCTTTATAAGCCTTCTTATCGGCTTTCTTGTCAGCCTTAGTAACCTGAACGGGAGTCTTTTCTGCGTTTTCTCTTGCTTCTCTGATAATATCAATAGCTTCAACAAGAGTCTTATCGTTAACAACGCCGTTGCCGTAGTCCTCAAACATAGCACGGATTCTGAGAATACGGATAACGCCCTTCTGATCCTTTTCCTTAAGGTCATAGAACAGATAAGGAAGCATATTCATAAGTGCACCGACAGCAGCCATAATGATGAGAGTGCCGATAACCTTTTCAAGAAGACCGGCTTCACCTGTTTCAACATCAAGAATAGCAAATGAGTTTTCATAGCCGTTACCCTCATAAATGCCGAAGCTTTCGTAAACAAAGGGAAGTACGGATGATGTAACAAGTGTAACAACATTACCGATTGTCTGAACTGTTGCGAACATACCGTCAACTCTTTCACCGGTCTTGTACTGATGATAGTCACGGATGTCAGCCTGGATTGCGGGAGTTGTAATCTGCTCAAAGGCACCGAAGAGCCAGTTGAAATAAACGCATATTGCAAGCCAGATGATATTTGTTTTGTTGAGTCCCATTGCAAGAATACAGATGATATTCATTGTATTGATGCCGACGAGAACATTCTTTTTACCGAACTTACGGATGCAGAAGGGTGCAAGAATCATACCCCACATTGAAGCATTACCGATAATGGTATTGATAATACCCATGGTTGTGCCGTTGCAGGCATGACCGTAGTTGAAGGTCCAGGACATAATGTTGCTGTAGGAGCTTTCAAGGAATCCGAGCCAGCCTGCAAGAGCAATAATCCAGAAGTATTTGTTCTTTGCAACAGCCTTGAAGGCGTCCACGAAGCGCACCTGAATAACACGGGTTTTAGCCTGAACAATCTTTTCCTTGGTATTTGCAAAAACAACGATTGTAAGACCGATACCGATAACTGAGAAGATGGGATATGTAACACGGTACAGCTTGATATCGTACATATTGTTGTTTGTAAGATACTGGGAAACGATGGGAAGCACAATGTTTGCAATTGAGGGAGCAAGAGAATAAACAACGCTCTTGATTGCAAGAACATCGGTTCTTTCCTGAGTGTTGGGAGAAAGAACGTGGATAAGGTTAGTGTATGCATCCTGGAAGAAGTTGAAGAAGAACTGCAACAGGAGGTTGAACACAAGAACAACCGCACACATAGCAACATATCCGCCGTCAAATCCGAACAGCTTCATCGGAAGAAGGCTGTATAAGGATTTATACGGGAACCAGACATAAGCCATAGCAATAAGCACTGTGGGAATACCCATTGACAGAAGATAAGGTCTGTATTTACCTGCTTTGCTTCTGGTGTTATCAATCATATTTGCTCTGATTGCAGTAAGGGGAATATTTGCAAGAGTAGCAATTATGTAAAGGATATACATATGAGTGGGAGAAACACCGATAGCACCGCCGACAATCATATTGTTGATGTTAACGGCAAGCTGACCGCCCATATAAATAATGAAATAGGCACCGATACCGCCGCCGGCATAGGCTGCGATTTCCTTAAAGGTCATGTAACGTCCGGGCATGGGAAGATTCCAGTAAACCCTGGCGTCAGAAAGAATTGATTTTGCTTTGTTTACCAATTTTTATACCTCCTTGAAAAAGTTGACTGCACGGTATATAGAATATATGTACAGTCTTATACAAATACAAATTATATCATAACCGATAAAGTTTTTCTATATAAAAAGGATAAATATACTATTTTTGGCAGGGTTAACAAACAAGGCTTTGAAATTTAGTTTAAATTGCCTTTTAAATTAAAATAACAGCTACACTTTAAGAAAAAATGTAGCTGTTTTTCGTTATATAAAAGAATTAAACCTTTGTGCCCTTTGCACCTTTAGTACCGCCACCGAGCTTTACACCCTGAAGCACATTTGAATCAAAGGTGTAGGTTATGCTTTCCTCTTCTCTTTCTCTTTTAAGAGCGTAGGAAATCATTCTGTCAAGAAGCTCGGGATATTTTACGCCGAGAGGCTCCCAGAGATAGAAGGAAAGTGAGCCGGGGATTGTGTTGATTTCGTTAAGCCAGATTTTGCCTGTTTCTTTATCCATCATAAAGTCGATTCTTGAAACACCGTTACAGCCGAGACACTTGAAGGCCTTTACAGCCATATCACGGATTTCATCTCTCTGCTCGGAGGTGATATCAGCAGGGATTTTTCTTTTAAGAGTAGCCATACCCTTGCTGCCGCCTGCAGAACTCTTTACACCGCCCTTTGTGCCTTTGGCTCCCTTTGCAGAGCCGTCACCGATATATTTTTCAGTGAAGGTGAGGATTTTATCGGAGGATACGGGCTCTTCACATTCTGAGGCTTCTGCGGTTTCGTAGTCGCCGAGAACGGAGCAGTTGATTTCCTTAAGATTCTGAACTGCTGTTTCAACAAGAACCTTTGTTGCATAGTGGAAGGCTGTATCAAGGGAATCGAAAAGCTCACTTCTGTTTTCTGCCTTTGAAATACCGATTGATGAGCCGAGGTTAACGGGCTTTACAATAACAGGGTAACCTATTGCACTTTCAATTTCGTCAACAATTTTTTCGCTGTCCTCATCGTAAAGGTTTGCTGTGTAGCACTTGCAGTCAAGCACGGGAATACCGTTATCCTTGAGAACGGTTTTCATAACATACTTATCCATACCAACAGCAGAGGAAAGTACATCACAGCCAACATATGGAATGTTGAACATTTTTAGGTATCCCTGCAATGTACCGTCTTCAACATTTGTGCCGTGAACAACGGGGAAGGCAATATCAATGTAATCAACAACACCCTTTGAGAACATCTTCTGAGGGTACTTGATAAGCTGAGTTTTGCCGCCCTCATTAACCATAATGATTCTCTGACTGTTTTTAAGAAGGTTGTTTATGTCGGTGTAGGATTCGATTTTGCCGATACCCTCACCAACATAAAATTCATTGTTTTTTGTTATGTAAATGGGAATTACATCATACTTTTCACGGTTGAGATATCCCATTGCCTGAATTGCGGAAATAACTGAAATTTCATGCTCAACGGTTTTGCCACCGAAAAGAACACCTACTTTGATTTTCATATAAGTTCACCTCTTAATAGTTATCGGGAAGGTCGTTTTCAAGAAGAATAATCTTCTTTTTGCCCTGAGAATTGAGGGCATATACATGAGTGAGTGCTTCGTTTATTGTGGAAGCAACAAAAATCCTGCTTTCGTCATACTTCTTATCAAGAAGACCTGCTTTAATAGGCACTGCCTGCTTTGCACCAACAAGCACAACATAGTCACATACCTCGGCGGCGTTTCTGCCGAATTCACGGTTAAGCTCATCCTGCTTTTCGCCAAGCTCAACCATACCGGGAGTTACAAGGATTTTATAGCCGTCAAAAAGGCTGAGAGCTTCAAGAGCCGCCTTTGTACCGCTGGGGTTTGAGTTGTAAGCATCGTCAATGATTGTTACATTGCCCTTATCGGAAAGCTGAAGTCTGTGAGGTACACCCTCAAGCTTTCTTACCTGACCGCGAAGATCCTTGAGTGCGATGCCCATTTTATGGCTGATTGCAATTGCGCCCACAATGTTAAGAACATTGTGCCTGCCGATTAGCCTTGTTGAAAATTCGGCAGTTTCACCTTCGGGCGTCTTTACGGTAAAGGTTGTACCTCTTTCAGAAACGGAAAGGTCATAGGCTACATAATCAGCCTCACCTTCAACGCTGTATGAGATATAAGGTCTGTTGCTGCCGTGGTCACGGATATTTTCATCGTCAGCGTTAAGGAAAAGCATACCGCCCTCGGGAAGTGAATCGGAAAGCTCAAATTTTGTGTTTTTTACAGCTTCAAGAGTCTTGAAGGATTCAAGGTGCTGAGGGCCTATTGAGGTGATAACACCGTGCTGGGGATGAACAATATCGCAAAGCTCCTTGATATCACCGACCCATTTTGCACCCATTTCACAAACAAAGATTTCATGGGTTGCCTTAAGTGAGCCTCTTATAGTTTTAACAACACCCATAGGTGTGTTATAGCTTTCGGGAGTCATAAGTACGTTGTATTTGCCCTTTAAAAGGGTTGTGAGGTAATACTTGACGCTTGTTTTACCGTAAGAGCCGGTAATGCCGATAATTTTGAGATTGGGGCACTGACGGAGAATCTTTTTTGCATCGTTGGTATAATACTGATTCACGCTAAGCTCAACGGGTTTGTTGATAAGGTTTGCAACAAGGCAAAGGAATGGTGAGAGCCCGAAAATAAGAGCGAGCGTCACAAGTGCATAGGTTTCGTGGCTTGATTTGAGAGAGGGCACGGCAACAGCAATAATTGCTGCAGTGCAGATAAGAATTTCAGTAAAGAGCATTCTTTTAACTCTCGGAGTATAAACCAGTGGCTTTTTAGCCTTTTTGGGCTTTGAAACTGGGATTGCAATAAGCAGAAGCACTGCGAGAATAACTGCCTTCACAGCAACATTGATGTTGAAAAGCAGTGCGATGAGCATAAGCACACACACTGTTGAGTGGGCAAGGTATTTTTTTGTGTTTTCCTTAATCCATTTTGTGTGGGTGTCAAAGCGGTAGGAATTAAGCTGGAAAAAGTGCATTGAATCAACGGCACTCATTGCTGTGGGAACAAGAAAAATCACAGCACAAACTATAAACAGAACAGTGTTTATCATCCGGGTATCTCCTTTCAGTTAATAGGAATATTCATAAATGAGCACAGAACTCTGCCGAACTGCTCGCGGCATTCAAGGAAGGAATAATGTCCTGCACCTTCAAATTTTACAAGACCTGCTTCAGGCATAAGCTTTTCCATAATAAGTGCGTCGGAAAGGGGCGTTGCATCGTCAGCCGTACCCCATACAAGGAGTGTCGGAGCCTTTACATTAGGCATAATATCGCACAAATCCTCATTTACAACCTTTACGAGAGTCTGACGCATAACGGGAGAGGCTGCGTTATAGTCCGCTGAGCCGTTTTTCTTGCGGAGGTTTTCAAGTGCCTCGGGAAACATTTTCTGCACGGGAGCAGAGGAGTAAATGCTTTTTGTTGCCTTGTAAAGCTTTTGCTTTGTTTTCTGCTTTAATGTCTTTTTAGGCATAACACCCGCTGAGTCAATAAGAACAACCTTTTCAATTTCAAAGGGGAGATCACGGGAACAGAGCTTTATTATAACTCTGCCTCCGAAGGAGTGGCCCATAAATGTAACTCTTCGGGGATTATAGTCCTTTAAAAATTCAAGCACAAAGTCAACATAGTTATCAACATTCCATGCCTCTGAAGGCTCGTCACTTTCGCCAAAGCCGGGCATATCCATGGCAACTACACGGTATTTTCTTTGTAGTATACCGATCATATGCTCGTGAAGAGTGATGTTGCTTCCCCAACCGTGAAGAATAACAACAAGGTCGCCTTCACCCTTGTCGGTATAGTTTATATTAAGACCACCGATATTTTTTATCAAAGTCTTCATCCCTTTCAAAAAGTATTGAGCATAATAACCCATACTAAAATAGTATAGCACAAAAGAATGAGGATTTCTATATGTAAAGAGCAATTATTCTGTTTTTTACAAAATTATTTATCTTCCTATTTATTTTTTCATCTTTTATGGTAAAATATATACAGTATTATGTACAAGGAGAATATAAAATGACAGATATAATTATAATCGGCGGCGGCCCCGCAGGTCTTACGGCTGCACTTTACGCAGTAAGAAGCGGCAAAAGTGTTATACTTTTTGAAAAGCTTTCTTACGGCGGACAGATCGCAAAAAGTCCCAGGGTTGAAAACTACCCTGCAATAGCCTCTGTGGGCGGTGCTGAATTTTCAATGAATTTATATAATCAGGCAAAGCAGTTCGGCTGTGAATTCAGAAACGAAAAGGTAACGGCAGTAACTGACGGTGAAACAAAAAAGGTATTAACCGCAAAGGGTGAATATGAAGCAAGGGCTGTTATTTTTGCCCTCGGTACCGAGGAGAGAAAAAGCGGTTTGCCCAACGAAAATGAATATATAGGCAAAGGTGTTTCCTACTGTGCGTTCTGCGACGGTAACTTTTTCAGAAACCGTGAGGTTATGGTTGTCGGTGGCGGAAACACTGCTGTTCAGGATGCACTGTACCTTAGTGATATCTGTAAAAAGGTTTACCTTGTGCATCGCAGAGATGAATTCCGTGCTGAGAAAAGCCTGACGGAAAAAATCAAGAAAAGAGAAAATGTTGAGATTGTAACAAATGCCGTTCTCAGTGAAATCGGCGGAGCACCCATATTAAAATATGTAAAAATTAAAAATAAAGTGAGTCAAGAAGAAAGAGAAATTGCTGTAAACGGACTTTTTCTTGCTATAGGTCAGATTCCGGGCACAAAGGAATTTGCTGATATATTACCCCTTGACGAATACGGCTATGCCGATGTGGGGGAAAGTTGCACCGTTAAAAACGGAATATATGTTTGCGGAGATTGCCGCAAAAAGGATATCCGTCAGCTTACAACTGCCGTCTCTGACGGCACTGTTGCGGCAACTAAGGCGGCGGAATATATCAATTCAATAGTATAAAAACAGGCTGTGAAAAACGGAAGTTTTTTACAGCCTGTTATCTTTTATTTCAGGTTTTCATATTGAGTGTAAAAATTCTTTATAAGAATTATATCATCTTCGTCGAGAGTGTGAATTTCGGGGTCAGGCTCGTTATAGGCACGGTCAGTAATATAAACCTTTTTTCCCTGTTCTTTAACTGCATTTTTGTATTGTTTGATTTGTTCAAAGCTGTCAAAATCACGGCTTGTGAAAAGGAAGCAGTCGTTTTCATTTATGTATATTTCCGCAACGGCATACATATCGTAAAAGCCGGCGCTTTTGACATATTCCGCTTCGGGGTATATTTTCATAAACCTTATGCTTTCAGGCTCATACTCTGCATTGATCTTGCCTGCAAAATTATAGTTTTTTACTGTATAATCATCTGTTATCACAGTTCTTCTTAAGGTGCCGGCACAAAGAATAAGAGAGCAGATAATAAAAACAACAACGCAGATTAACGAAAAGCCGATTTTCCATATTTTCTGCTTTTTTATATCTGTTTTCTCAATGGGGTTCCAGACCTTGTTTTCTCTTTTTTTCAGCCGTCTCATTTTTAAAAGAAAATGCAGCAGAAAGGCAAGAAAGAAGCACATTGGCAGGGAAAAGACAAAGCTATAATCAGAAATATATGCAATTATACCTTCGGTCCGTATTAAAAAGCTTTCAATTAAGGGTCGCAATAAACCTAACAGAATGATAAAAGGCCAGATAAAAAAGAAGGTATCTGTAACAAAATCTTTATATTCTTTGTTCATTTTATTTCATAAACTTCCTTTTAAAAATTTCAACCGCATCTTCTTTTGTAAAGCCACCGGGTGAAAATTTAAAATTGTTAGGTGCTGTGTTGAATCTTTCGCAGTAGACTTCAATTTCTTCTTCTGTCATTATGATTTCGGGCAGAGCGGTCAGCTTCTCAATAACCTTTCTGAAGGTGCATATATCAGTTTTCATAATACTGAGTGCTTTGTTTGTTCTTTCAGGAGTGTACTGCTCACTGCGTGAAATAAATTCACCCATAAAAGCAGTGCAAGCCTTACCGTGGGGGATGTCATAATTTTCCGTGAGAATATATCCTAAGGGGTGGGGGAAGGCTGTTCCGCAATAGGAAAGGGTAATACCTGCATAAAGTGAGCCGTAGTAAAGCTTTTCTCTGAGTGCTTCACCAGGGAGCTTTTTTTCTTTGTAAAGATACATAAGTCCTTCCCAGATAAGCTCAATTGCTTTTTCTCCGAACATAGTCGGAATGTCTCCGCACTTAACAGACATATAACCCTCAAGCACATGTGCAAGGGCGTCAAGTGCCGTTGAAACGGTTATGTCATAGGACATTGAATGGGTATAGGTAGGGTCTGCGAAGGTGAGAGTCGGGTTGCAGTCATCGGGTGAAATGCTCTTTTTTCTGCCTGTTTCAGGGTTTGTGAGCACACTCACTCTGCCAACCTCACTGCCGGTGCCTGCCGTTGTGCCGATGCAGACAATGGGAAGTGCACGGTTTCTGTTTTCAGGTGTAACGGTGTAAATATCATTCTGAGAAAGGTCGGGATTAGCGGCATAAACGGCAACAGCTTTTGCAGCGTCAAGAGGTGATCCGCCACCGATACCTATAATAAAGTCGGCACCGAAGCTGTCAGCTTGTTTTGCACCCTCATAGCAGTGGTCGAGTCTGGGGTTTGGTCCGATTTTATCAAAAACAGTGTATTTTATGTTTTCTTTTTTCAGTGCATTTTCCGTGTCGGCGAGGGCACCGCTCTTTTTTGCACTTGACCCGCCTGTGATTATTATACACTTTTTCCCCAGAGCAGAAAGCAGCTTAGAATTATTGCAAAGGCAGTTTTTACCGCTGATAACCTTAACGGGTATGCTGATATTGAAATCCATATAGTATCACCTTTTCCTTAACCGGTAGTTTTTTTCTTGAATATTATAACAAAACCAAAAGATTACTGCAAGTTTTATTTCATTTCCCTTGAAAAATCTGTCGATATAGTATAGAATATATAAGTTGAGTGATAATCACTCAAATTCTGTAAGCCTATATATAAATTTATATATGACATTAAGGAGTCAGAATGAAGAACAGAGCAAAAGCTTTAAAAATATCTTTTACCGTATTTGTTGTGTGTGTCATTGTTCTTTCGGCTCTTTTTGTTTCTCAGAGAAACAGACGTTTTGACTTTGCCGAAAAAAACACAATTGCAATGGGCACTGTTCTGACACAGAAGGTGTATTCCGAAAGAGCAGGTCAGCACATAACACACATAACTTCTATTGTCAATTCCCTTGAAAATGTTATTTCCAAAAGAATTGAAGCTTCCCCTGTCGCTCTTATCAATAAGGGTGAAAAGGTTAAAAATTCATCACTTGCCGGTATACTTGAAGAATGCATTGAGCTTTCGGAAAAAAGCGGAGGTGCCTTTGATGTTACCGTGGGTAAGGTAGCAAGGCTGTGGAATATCGGTGAAGAGGGTGAAAGAATTCCTGCTGAATCTGAAATCAGAAAGGCTCTTTCAGCTGTAGGCAGTGAAGGCATTATCATAAAGGATAATGAAATTGCCCTCGGCACTTCCTGCGAAATTGACCTGGGAGCTGTGGGTAAGGGCCTTGCCTGTGACTACGTTATGAATTATCTTCGTGCTGCGGACGATATTGACGGTGCCGTGGTTTCCGTGGGCGGCAGCAATGTTGTTTACGGTAAATATAACAAAGCGGGGGATATGTGGCGTGTAGCAGTCCGTCATCCCCGTGAGGAAAACAGCTTTTTAGGTGTAATCACTTTATCTGAGGGCTTTATTTCAACCTCAGGTGATTACGAAAAATATTTTGAAAAGGACGGAAAAAGATACCATCACATTCTTGATGCTGAAACGGGTTATCCTGCCGATTCGGGACTCATCAGTGTTACGGTGGTTTGTGACAACGGCTTTTTGTCCGACGCTCTTTCAACTGCCTGCTTCATCCTCGGTGAAGAAAAGGGTAAGGCACTTTTAGAAAAATACAATGCATCGGGAATTTTTGTAAGCGAAAATATGGAAATTTCCGTGGTGGGTGAAATTGACTTTGAAGCTTTTTAAACAGATAAAAAAAGGGGATATTTCAGCCGTCATTATCATAGTTATTCTTTGCATTATCTGGTTTTTTCACGGTGGTGCAGGGGAGAGTCTCACAGCCGATATTTATCTTGAGGGCGAAAAGGTTCAAAGTGTATTTCTTTCTGAGCTCACGGAAGAAAAAACTCTGACCGTCGGTGGATGTGTGATACTTCTGAGCCGTGACGGTGCCTCCTTTATTAACAGTGAATGCTCCGATAAGCTTTGCGAAAAAAGAGGAATGCTTAAAAAAGCGGGTGACACTATGGCATGTGTGCCTGAAAGAGTTGTTCTCAGTCTCAGATCGGATAAAAAATCTGATTTTGACAGTGTGGTTTATTGAGGTGACTGAAATGAAAAGTAAAAAAGTTGCCTTTTTGGGAATGATGGGAGCTCTCGCCTTGGTTTTAGGCTTTCTTGAGCACCTTCTTATTCCCGATATACCTTTTCTGCCTGTTGGGGCAAAGCCGGGTCTTTCAAATGTTGTTACTATGTATGTAGCAACGGTTATGGGCTTTCCCGGTGCAATTTATATAACATTGATAAAAGCCTTGTTCGCTCTTCTGACAAGGGGTGCTACGGCTTTTCTTATGAGCTTGTGCGGCGGACTTTTAAGCACTGCCGTTACCTGCATTATGCTGAGGTGGGGAAGAAAATATTTTTCCTTCTGGGGTATCGGTATAGTATCGGCAGTTATGCATAATATGGGTCAGCTTATTGCTGCAAGCTTTATTTCAGGTACCTTTACCCTTCTTAATTACGGAAAGTATCTTTTGATTTTTTCCCTTCTTACAGGTTCTGTTACGGGAGTTATGCTCCTGATGATTGTTCCCAGAATGGAAAATTTACAAACAACAACGGTAAAAAAATTCTCAAATAAAAACAACAGTAAAAATTAAAAGGAGATGAAAATATGAGCAAAAAGGTTGCGGGAGTTCTCACAGCGGTACGCAAGGGTCGTGGCGGCGTGAGTGTATCCCATAACAAAAACACAGCTGAAATGCCTGTGGAAAGAATGCCCATTCCTCAAAAGGTAGTTCTTCCCATGCAGCAGCATATCGGTGCACCCTGCTCACCCATTGTAAAGGTTGGCGATATCGTCGGCGTGGGACAGAAGGTCGGTGATACGGATAAATTTGTATCAGCACCTATCCATGCAAGCGTATCGGGTAAGGTTGTTGCAGTAGGCGATATAAAGCTCGCTAACGGTACTATCACAAAGGGTGTTACAATTGAAAGTGACGGTGAAATGCGACTTTATGAGGGCATTGAGCCTCCCGTTGTAACAAACAAGGCTGAGCTTTGTGCCGCTATCAGGGAATCAGGTCTTGTAGGTCTTGGCGGTGCGGGCTTCCCCACACACGTTAAGCTCAATATTCCTGAGGATAAGGAAATTGATACCCTTATTATCAATGCGGCTGAATGTGAGCCATATATCACCGTTGACTACCGTGAATGTATTGAAAATGCAGAAAATGTGCTCAAGGGTGTTGAAATTCTCAAAAATATCCTCGGCTTCAAGCAGGTTATTATTGCTATTGAAGATAACAAGCCCAAGGTATTTGAAATTATGAAGGAAATTGCCGACCGTGACAACGACAAGGATGACGCAATCAAGCTTATGACCCTTCGTTCAAGATATCCTCAGGGTGCTGAAAAGATGATGGTTCTTTCCGCAACGGGCAGAAAGGTGCCTCCCGGAAAGCTTCCCGCTGATGTCGGTTGTGTTGTTATGAACGTAGCTTCCGTTGCTTTTGTTGCAAGATATATTGAAACAGGTAAGCCTTTGGTTTCACGCTCCGTTACTGTTGACGGCGGTGCAATAAAGGAACCCAAAAATCTCCGTGTGCCCATCGGTACAAACATTCAGGATATAATTGATTATTGCGGTGGCTTTAAGTCTGAACCCAGAAAGCTTATTTCGGGCGGACCTATGATGGGCCTTGCAATCTGCGGTACTGATGCTCCCATCTGTAAGCAGAATAATGCAATCCTCGCCTTTGATGACAGAAAGGACCTTATTAAAAAGGAAAGAGACTGTATCCGTTGCGGCAGATGTGTTGATGTTTGTCCCATGAGCCTTATGCCCACATCTATTGAAAGATATTCAAGGGCAAAGGATACTGAAAAGCTTAATGAGCTTAATGTTATGGTTTGTATGGAATGCGGCTCATGCTCATATGCATGTCCCTCAGGCAGACCTCTTGTTCAATATATGAGACTTGCAAAGCAGGTTCTCAGAGAGGAGAGTGCAAAATAATGGCAAAAAAATTAACCGTAAGCGCCTCACCTCACGTGCGCTCAAATGAAACAACAACGGGCATAATGCTTGATGTTATTATTGCTCTTGTACCTGCTCTTGTTATGAGCGTTGTGTATTTCGGTCTTCGTGCTTTACTTCTTACGGCAGTTACCGTAGGCAGTGCTGTTCTTGCCGAATACGTTTCAAGAAGGGTAATGAAAAGAAGCGGTACTCTCGGTGACCTTTCCGCTATTGTTACCGGTATCATCCTCGCCTTCAATCTTCCCTCAACACTTCCCTTGTGGATGGCAGCTGTGGGCAGTATAATTGCAATTGTTGTTGTTAAGCAGATGTTCGGTGGCATCGGTCAGAACTTTGTTAACCCTGCAATGACTGCAAGAATCATCCTTATGGTGTCCTTCCCAACGGCTATGGCTCAGTGGGTATCACCCTTTACAAGCTCCTGGGATGCTGTAACAACAGCAACCCCCATGGCAACCCTTGCAGGTGCTCAGGGCGGAGATCTTTCAGCAGTTGCTTCCCAGCTTCCTTCCCTTGCCGATATGCTTCTTGGTAAGCACGGCGGCTCAATGGGTGAGGTTTGCTCAATTGCTCTTATCTGCGGCGGCCTTTATCTTATACTCAGAAGAGTTATCTCTCCCGTGATTCCTTTAACCTTCATCGGTACTGTTGCTGTGTTTATGCTCGTAGCAGGCGGTGGAAATCTTGAATTTGTTGCCTACCAGCTTTTAGGCGGCGGTCTTATGCTCGGTGCCTTCTTTATGGCAACTGACTATGCAACCTCTCCCATAAACACAAAGGGTAAAATCGTTTTCGGTATCGGCTGCGGACTTATTACCTCAGTTATCAGAATTTTCGGTTCACTTCCCGAAGGCGTATCCTTCTCAATTATTCTTATGAACATCCTTGTTCCTCACATTGAAAATATGACAAGACCCAAGGCTTTCGGTTTTGTTAAGGAGAAAAAGGCAAAGAAGGAGGAAGCTAAGGCATGAAAAAGATGAATCCTAAGGATATCCTCATTCCTGCTGTTGCACTTCTTATTATCTGTCTTGTTGCAACAACTCTTCTTGCAGGAACAAATCTTATAACAAGCGAAAAAATTGCTCTTAATGCAGTTGAAACAGAAAAGGCAAGCCGTATGCTTGTTCTTCCCGAGGGTAAGAGCTACGGTGAAGTTGTTTCCTTTGATAACGGCATAACCTACTGTGTGGGTACCGATGACAGCGGTAATCAGGTTGGTTATGTTTTTACCGCCGGTGCAAAGGGTTACGGTGGAACAGTTGCAGTTATGGTAGGTCTTGACAATGATGGTGTAATCACCGGAATTGAAATACTTTCCCACGCTGAAACACCGGGTCTTGGTGCAAATGCAGTAAAGCCCGATTTTAAAAACAGATTTACGGGTAAAAGCGGCACTCTTACCGTTGATAAGGTTTCTAACGATGGACAGAATGTTCAGGCTATTACCGCAGCAACAATTACATCAAAGGCAGTGACCAATGCAGTAAACCTTGTTACGGCAGCCTTTGAAGAAATCAATAATGCAGGAGGTGAGAACAATGGCTGAAAAGAAAAGCTTGGGTAAGGAGCTGACAAAAGGCTTTATAGCGGAAAATCCCGTTCTCCGTCTTGTTCTCGGTACCTGTCCTACTCTTGCTACAACAACATCTGTAGAAAGTGCCGTAGGTATGGGCCTTGCAGCTTCTGTTGTTCTTGTATGCTCCAACATTGTTATTTCCGCTCTTCGTAAGGTTATTCCCGATAAGGTAAGAATTCCTGCTTATATTGTTATTATTGCATCCTTTGTTACAATTGTGCAGATGGCTGTTAAGGCTTTTCTTCCCGCTCTTGATGAGCAGTTAGGTGTTTATCTTCCCCTTATCGTTGTTAACTGTATCATTCTCGGCAGAGCAGAAGCCTTTGCTAATAAGAATCCGGTTCTTGCTTCTGCAGTTGACGGTCTTGGTATGGGTATCGGATTTACTGCTGCACTGTTTATCATGGGTGCAGTCCGTGAGATTATGGGTGCAGGAACCTTCTACGGCATCAGCATTCCCTTCCTTTCAGAAAATCCCATGCTTATATTCATCCTTCCTCCCGGTGGCTTCTTTGTTTACGGCATTCTTATGGCTGCCGCTAACAGACTTGCAGAAAAGAAGGGTAAGCCCAGAGCAGAGCTCAGAGGCTGCGAAGCCTGTCCTATGGCTCAGAACTGTGCACTTAACAAAAAACAGGAAAATAAAGAGGAGGTAACTGAA
>JAXJQQ010000114.1:0-1855 GCA_036311065.1 Acutalibacteraceae bacterium
CAGAAGGGATAGGAAAATCTGTAGTCCTTTGCCGGGATCACACCGTCCCCGGCTCTCTGAAAAATTCGTTACAGCTTCCGTCTTCGTCATAGCCTTTTAAGTTATTATATTCAATTTATTTGCATTTTACTACTTTAAAGTTTTAATGTCAAGAAGTTTTTTTGGTAAAATTAAAAAAAATAAAGTATTTTTGTTGTTCTTGCTTTTATTTTATGCTACACTCTTACCACCTAACAAAGAAAGCAGATGAGTAAAATATGTATTTTGAAGAATTTGTTCTTGGGGCAAAAACGCAGATAGATCCTGCAGTTATAGAAAAAGAAGATATGGTATCCTTTGCTAAAAAGTACGATAATATTCCACTTCATACAGATGAGGAGTACGCCGGGACAACTATCTTCGGTCAGCTTATCGCACCGGGTGTTATGTCCTTTATGTCTGTATGGGCTAAATATCTTGAAATTGATTTAGCAGGAAATGAGCTTCTTGCAGGCAAATCCACTAAAATAGAATGGCATAAGCCGGTCTTTGCAAATGATGTTCTTTCAAGCACCTGTACCGTTTCAAGGCTTGAAAAGCGAAATGCTAAAAACGGTCTTGTTGAGCTCACCTTTGAGATATTCAATCAACACGGTGTGCTTGTGCTTACCGACACCACTGAAATGATTGTAAAGTGTAAGCCTTTAGGGTGATCATAGGAAGTTTGGATTCATTTCCAAACTTCCTATTTAGTTATACCAATTAATCTTCCTTATAGCAGGTGAAGATTTCTTCTATCCTTGCAGCATCCTTATTCTTTGTTACTGCACTTACTAAGGGGACGATAGCAAGTGAAACTGCCATTGCGGCAACGCCCATTTCAGGTGACTTTGCAGCCGCTGCACTGAAGCCTGACTGAAGTGAGATTACAAGTGTAGCACCGCCAACTACAAGAAGACCTGAAATGATACCTGCGAAGGCTCCGATCTTTGTAATCTTCTTTGAGAAGAGACCCCAGATGTACGGGCCGATGAAGCAACCGGAAACAAGACCCCATGAGAAAGACATAAGACTTACAATAATGGGAATATTGCGGGTTGCAAAAATGAATGAACAAGCAACGAATACGAGACAAAGAACTCTTGTAAGAACCATCTGTGATTCAGGCTTAATCTTTTTCTTTGTAACTGAAGGGATAAGGTCAACAGCAACTGCTGAAGCCGAAGTAAGAACAACAGATTCAAGAGTTGACATTGAAGCTGAAAGAAGAAGAATCATAATAACGGCAAGAAGGATAATACCGAGTGTTCCGTTTCCTAAAACCTGCATAAGAACTGTAGGAATTACAGAGTCAACACCGCCTTCGGGAAGTGTGTTGCCGAGAATAAGTCTTGATGTTGAGCCGATAAGGTAAGCTCCGCAACCGATGATGATGCAGAAAATTGTTGAAATAACTGTACCTCTCTTTATTGCCGCCGTATCCTTAATAGCATAGAACTTGCCGATCATCTGAGGAAGACCCCAGGTGCCAAAAGATGTAAGCATAATATTGAAGCAAAGGAATCTGAAGGATGAGCCGCCCCATATATTTGTAAGCTGACTGCCTGCTTCGGGAACTGCCTTGAGGTTTTCAACAAGACCTGTAAGACCGCCGACTGCATCGTTTTTAAGCACAGCAACGATAAGACAAAGAACACCGATTATCATAACGATACCCTGAACAAGGTCTGTATATGCTGTTGCAACATAACCGCCAACAACAAGGTAAACAGCTGTAAGGCAAGCAATGATAAGCATCCACACCCACGATTCAACACCCGGGAATACCGCACCGAAAAGCGAGCCCAGGCCCTTGTAAACTGCGGCAGAATAAGGA
>JAXJQQ010000115.1:0-14099 GCA_036311065.1 Acutalibacteraceae bacterium
CATATGAGCAGTATTCACAGTATCTGAAATATGACAGTGATAACGATACACTTTCAAAGGTTACTGGTATTGATGACGGAGACATTATTGACAGGGACTCATTAGAATCAAAGACAAATGTATTTATCAAAATGCTTATTATGATTCTTAATATCTTCAAAAAGATTTTTGGAGAGGGAATCAAGCTTCCTTCAATCGGTGCATAATTTTGATTTGTACCGTACTGAATGCATAACAAGATATTTCAAATCACCGATATGTACAGGCATATCGGTGATTTCTTTTTTACCGATTGTATGAAAAACGAAAAAACATTATTTATATGCCGACGTCTGATAAGGCAGTATTTGTTTCTCGAACAAAATTCCCTGTATTATTTGCCAAAAGCCTCGCAAGGCGACAGCCTTGCTACGTTTTATGGCTTCAATACAAGAAATTTTTAATTCTTACGAAACTGCAAAGCACTTTAAAATGCGAAATAAGTATACAAGAAAAGACGAAAATCACCGATAATGCTGACGCATATCGGTGATTTTTAACGCATTATTGTGTGCTTAGTTCACATTTTAAAGAAATACTTCCTTACCGGATGTGGGCATACGCCGGTAGCTTTTTTCAGACTTATTTTATAAAGCCTGTGATTTTAGTAACAATATTAGCAAAGAAAATAAATATTGAAGCGAGAAGGAAAATTACCTTTCTGGGAATGAATTTTGTTGAAACGCCGATAAGGAGCTTAAGAGCTGCTTTAAGGAAAGCGTTATCATTTACAAAAGTATCAAGAAGAGTGTTAACAAGAGCTGCATTATTACCTGCAACATCAAGAATCCATGACATAAGAACAACTATTGTCTTTGCTCTGTCTGATTCAATACCCATTCTGTAATTCTGACCACGCTGAACGCTGGGCTTTGCTACTGCAGTACCACAACCTGCAAGATCTTTGATAAGTGCACTGAATTCTTCCTGCGAAAGAGCTATGTTCTGGGGAACAAGAAGTGCATCACTTAAGATCGTGTAAATACCTGCTGTTGTAAGATCAACGGGATCAATTTCAACAAGCTGGAACATATCAAGAATATTGTTAATTCTTGTGTTAACAATGCCTGAATCAATAGCATAAGCGAGCTTGGGAAGAACATCACAGATTATGTTAACAGGATCATTTCCGAGCTCTGCAAAAAGATAAACAACAGGAGCAAGAATGGCTCTGAACTTTGCATCGTTCTTAAGCTCTGCAGCATTTACATACTCAGTATATTCAGCAGAAGACTTAACAGCGTCAAGGTCGAGAATCTCAAAGACTTCAATAAGTTCTTCGTATGCACCGTATGTATATGTTCCTTCTTTCGTATCAGCCTTATTTTCAACCTGAAGAACGGCATTAAGAAGTGTAGCTCCTCCCCTGAGGATTGCCGCAGCGGCATCAAGGAAGCCTTCTGCATCGCCGTCTGCAAAGCCTAAATCACCGCTTTCAACAGCAACTGCAGCCCAATCGTCACCTGCAGCATTAAGTGCCTCAACAGCACCTGCAAATTTTTCTTCTGTGAGAAGCACAGCAACATCCGCCGGCTTAATATTTATGGGGAATACTTCTGCAGTTTTTTCATAAAGGAAAGGATAAACAAGACCTGCAAGTGCAACTACTGTACTGTTGGTAAGCACCTTTGAGTCAATAAGCTTTCTGAAATCGGACACACCGGCAGCATTGAGGATAACCTCAATTGTTGCATTTGCAAGCATTTCAGCATCCTTTTCTGAAATCCCCTTATATGAAACATCAGTTTCGGGATAAGCACCGAGGTCGGGCTCGTTATCTACTGATGCATCGGGTCCTACTGATGCGAGAATTTCCTTATATTTTGCAGCGATTTCACTGTCGATTGTTTCTCTGAGTGCTTCGGGGACTGCGTTGTAAGCAGCCTTTGCAGCAGCGATATCGTCATTTGTGTAAGGAAGCTCAACACCGTTTACAGCATTTTCAAAATCCTGAACTGTATAGAAGAATTCCATGCTTACACAGAATTCGATAAGTGCCGGCATCTTAAGAGAATTGTATTTATATTCAGTGCCAAGATCAGTAATATTATTTACAACCTTTTCAGCAAATGCAGCGGTACCATCTACTGATTCAAACCATTTTACCTGTATAGGTGAAAGTGTGTTATATACAGCCATTACTTCTGCAATTTTAGCTGTATCCTCATTTTCATTGAAGTTACGCTTTGCTTCAACTGCATTCTTACAGATATCATATACAAATGAGAAATAAGGACAAGCCTCGGTTAAGACTTTAAGGTGAGGCAAATAGTGCTTTTCAAACTCGAATGCATAAAGGTCTGCATAGTATTCAGCCTGAGCTTCCTTGTAAGCAAGATATAACTTATAGGCTTCTATATATGCAGGGTCTTCTTCACCAAGCTCAAATTTGCTTGCATTAGGCTTTGAAACTGATTTTGGGGATGCCGGCTTGTTTGCTGAATCAGCCTTTTCTGTTACACTTGAAAGTTTATTAGCAGCAAGGAAAATAAGTTCTGCACCGTATTTATCATTGTAAATACTGTAACGGAAAGAGCTGTAAGATTTATAATAACCACCGGCAAGAACGGCTGCCTTTTCGGGAGCGTTCTTAAGGCTCTCAACAAAAGCATCAAATTTTGCCTGTGAGTTAATGTTGCTTGCTTCTGTATAAAGAGCAGCTGCAGTTGCAACATAAGAGGGCATTGTAATAACCGCTTCGGCTTTTACGTGTGCCTGCTTCATAGCATTACCGTTTGACATTCCGCCCGCCTTCAATATGGCTACTTCTCTGTCATAAACTGTAAGAAGAAGCTTATCAAATGCGATAACATCAAGTCTGTCTTTTTCTTCTGCGGTAAGAGCATTGTACGCGCTTACCATTTCGTTGTAAGCAGCAAGGTCTTCTGCCGAAGGCTCAGCCTTTGTCATATCTCCGTTAAAGCTTTCGATAAGAGCTTTAACATTTAATGCATCATCTGCTGCGAAAACAGAGAATGCGGATGTGAGGCAGGATGAAATCATCAGAACTGCCAGAACTACACTAAAAATTTTCTTCATAATAAAAAATCCTTTCTGAAATACTTTACCGGACTTCAGTATTCATTTTCTTTTTTTAATTTGATAACTGCAGACAATTATTATGCCGATAATTTTCGCCCGGTGAAATCATCAGTATTACAAATATGTCCTTAAGTTGATTATAATTATATTCACCCCGTTTGTAAATACTTTCTTATCATTTTTTATATTTTTAAATCTGAAAGTTAAGTATTTCTGTGTCATTTTGTAAAAAGTTATAAAAAATACGAGTTTATAAACTGTATTTTAAAAAAATCTTCCACACAAGCACTTTTTGTGTTATAATAGTTTTAATTGTTAAAAAAGGAAGTATCAACTTTGAAAAGCTTTACTATTGAAAAGAATGACAGCAATCAGCGGCTTGATAAATACCTTACAAAATCATTTCCAAATTTACCCAAGGCACTGATGTATAAATACATACGCATAAAGCGTATCAAGGTCAACGGAAAAAGAGCCGAGATTTCAACAAGACTCAATATCGGCGATGTTGTTGACCTTTACATAAATGACGAATTCCTTGTGCAGAAGGAAACTGTTTATGATTTTATGAGTGCTTCAAAAAATATCAGCGTGGTTTATGAGGATGAAAATGTTCTGCTTCTGAATAAAAAGGTGGGGCTTCTTTGCCACCCCGATGACAGAGAGTACATTGACACGCTTATCGGCAGAGTTAAAAGATATATGTTCGAAAAGGGCGAATGGCACCCCGATGAGGAGAGCTCATTTACTCCCGCTCTGGTTAACCGCATTGACAGAAACACAAGCGGAATTGTAATCTGTGCAAAAAATGCTGAGGCACTGAGGATTCTCAACCAGAAAATGAAGGACAGAGAGCTTCATAAAAACTACCTTTGCATCGTTCACGGCAAGCCAAAAAAGGACAGTGATATTCTTGAAGGATACCTTGTCAAGGACGAAAAGAAAAATAAGGTTTTTGTTTCAAAAAGGGAAGTTGCCGGTGGAAAAATAATCCGCACAAAATATAAGGTGCTCGGGCACAATAATGGTATGAGCCTTGTTGAAATTGACCTTCTGACAGGCAGAACTCATCAGATAAGAGCACATATGGCTTCAATAGGCCATCCCCTTTTAGGTGACGGTAAATACGGTACAAACGAGCTTAATAAAAAGACGGGCTACAAAAAGCAGTGTCTTTGCTCTTATAAGCTACGCTTTGATTTTACCACCGACGGCGGTGAGCTTTCCTATCTCAACGGCAGGGAATTTCAGCTTGACGATGTATGGTTCAAGGATGAATTTCTGAAAGGTAATCTGTAATTCAAAAAGCGACGAGGTGCATCGCTGACTACGAATTTAAATTGAATTCAACAGGAGAAAATTATGAGTGATTTTGAATTAATGAAAAAACGGAGCGAGGAGCTTCGTGAGATAATAAATTATCATAATAAAAGATATTATGAAATGGATGAACCCGAAATTGAAGACTTTGAGTACGACTGTCTTCTTCACGAGCTTATAGACATTGAGGAAAAGTTCCCGATGCTTCTGACGGCTGACTCCCCTACTCACCGTGTGGGCGGAAAGGCTGACGGAATGTTCACCCCCGTTGAACACACCGTTCCTATGGAAAGCTTACAGGACGCTTTCTCATTTGACGATGTACGAGCCTTTGACAAAAGAGTCAAAGAAGCTGTGGGCAGTGTAAGATATATTGTTGAGCCTAAAATTGACGGACTTTCCGTTTCACTTGAATATGAAAACGGACTTCTCATCAGAGGCTCCACCCGTGGCGACGGCAGAGTGGGTGAAGATGTTACTGCGAACATAAGAACTATCCGTTCAATTCCACTGAAGCTTGACACTTACCTTCCCCTTCTGGAGGTCAGAGGTGAAGTTTATATGCCCCGTGAGGTTTTTATGCGACTTGTTGAGGAGCAGGAGCTGAACGGAGAAAAGGTGTTCAAAAACCCCCGTAATGCGGCGGCAGGCTCACTCAGGCAGAAGAATCCTAAAATTACAAGTAAAAGAAATCTTGATATTTTCCTTTTCAATATTCAGCAGATTCAGGGCAAGGAGCTTAAAGGGCACAAGGAATCCCTTGATTATATCGGCTCTTTGGGACTCAATACCGTGCCTTTTTATAAAGACTGTGCAAGCATTGACGAGGTAATCGATGAAATCAATGCCATTGGAGAAAAAAGAGGATCACTCCCCTTTGATATTGACGGAGCAGTTATAAAGGTTGACGATTTCAGCAAACGTACCGAAATGGGCTCAACCGCAAAGTTCCCGAAATGGGCACTTGCATTCAAATACCCTCCCGAAGAAAAGGAAACAACCCTTCTTGATATTGAAATAAACGTTGGCAGAACCGGAGTTCTTACCCCGACGGGTATTTTTGAGCCAACCCTTCTTGCAGGTACAACGGTTTCAAGGGCAACCCTGCACAATCAGGATTTCATTGACGAAAAAGGCATATGCATCGGAGACAAGGTAATCATCCGCAAGGCGGGAGATATTATCCCCGAGGTGCTCAGCGTTGTTTCTCACGGTGAAAATGCCGTACCGTACCGTATACCTGATATCTGCCCCTCCTGCGGCGGCAAGGTTACAAGAGAAGAGGGTGAAGCGGCATTAAGGTGCTGTAATCCCGACTGCCCGAATCAGCTTCTTCGCAATCTTATACATTTCTGCTCAAGAGATGCTATGGATATTGAAGGTATGGGCACGGCAGTGCTTGATGCACTTATAAAAGAAAAGCTTATAAAAAATGCAGCTGACATTTACCTTTTAAAGGTTGAGGATATTGCAAAAATTGAGCGTATGGGAGAAAAAAGCGGTGAAAACCTTGTTGCAGCCGCTGAAAGCAGCAAGAAAAACGACCTCAGCAAGCTGATATTCGCCCTTGGTATCCGCCATATTGGTCAAAAGGCAGGTAAGCTTTTAGCAGAGCATTTCGGCACAATGGAAAAGCTAATGGAAGCATCGACAGAGGAAATTGCAGAAATTGAAGGCTTTGGAGCAATTATGGCACAAAGCGTCACAGACTTTTTCAGCCACGAAGAAAGCCGTGAGCTTATCGCAAGGCTTAGTGATCTCGGAATCAATATGGAAAGCAAAAAAGAAATAAAAGGCAATATTTTTGAAGGAAAAACCTTTGTTCTCACAGGCACCTTACCTACCCTTACAAGAGGTGAAGCCACAAAGATTATTGAATCCTTCGGCGGTAAAGCTTCCTCAAGTGTTTCAAAGAAAACCGACTATGTTTTAGCAGGTGAGGATGCAGGAAGCAAGCTGAAAAAAGCCAATGACCTTGGAATAATGGTCATCAGCGAGGAAGAATTTAAGAGTATGATTGAGTAATAAAAGCAAGGCTGTCGGTTTAAACCGACAGCCTTGCTTTTATTTTAGAATATCATTCCGGGAAGAATACTTGTAATGTACTTCACAAGAACAAGAATAATCTCTCTTACAAAGTTGGTAATATTCTGGGCAAATGTTGTGATGTGGTCTGTGGGAAGGTTTTCGTAGTCCTCAACGTGTGCTTCTCTTTCAGTCTTTTTGATTGCATAAGAGTCAATAAGCTGAGTTTCCTTTGTTTCGTCATTTACAAGGTAAGCGTTATAAACAAAGTGCTCGCTATCAAGGGAAACGGTAGCAAATACACCGCCTTCTTCAGTATCTCTTGCAATTGCAGCAGACTCAAGAATAGGATAAGCAGCATCCTCATTCACACCGTAACGCTTTGTACCTGCAGTTGAGGGAAGAATGTGAGTTGTTCCCTGAGGATTGAGAGCGAAGGTTGTTTCAACACCGTTATACATTTCGGTAACGGTTTCAGTTTCAACCACCTTATCTTCCTTTACGGTTTCAGTTCTGAAATACATATGGTCGTGACCTGCAAAAACAATGTCAATGCCTAATTCGTCAATAACGGGAAGAAGAACATTTCTCATAACAAGGGTATCAGGCTTGTTAATGTTCTTACCTGCAGAATAAAGGGCTCTGTGCATAAGAACAATTTTCCACTGAGCATCGGAAGCGTTCATATCGTTTTTGAGCCAGTTAACCTGAGCCATTGACATAGGATACATATCATTTGAGTTGAGAACGGCAAAGTGAGCATCGCCCCAATCAAAGGAGTAGTAGCAGCCTGTCATTGTAACGCTGCCTGCAGGTGTACCTACATTGAACATATTGTTGAACTTGAACCACTGAAGATTACCCTCATGGTTACCTGTTACGGGAACAATTGTTGAATTCATATTTGTGAAAGCAAAGTTTCTGAAATAGCTGTCCCATTCCTCGTTAGTGCAGTCGTTAACAAAGTCACCGAGATTTGCAGTGAATTCGTATTCGGGCATTATTTCAACAGCCTTTTTCATAACATCGGCTGCCATTTTGAAGTTTTCCTCGTTGCTTGCCTGAACGTCGGCAATAACAATAAAGTTAGCACTGTCTTCATTCTTATCTGCAGTTGTGAAGTAACCGATATCACTCCATACACCGCTTTCACTGTCGCCTACTCTGTAAGCATACTTTGTGCCGGGAAGAAGGTTTTCTGCCTTTACCTTATGTACGTACTTTTCCATTGCCTTATAGCTGCTTCCTTCAATAAGCTCTGCTGAAGCAAGGTCCTCACCTACGGGAGCGAGCTGAAGGAATGTGCCTGCCTTCTCATCGGTGTACCAGCAGAAGCCTCTTGCTGTGTCAGCATCACCGTTAATTGTAACGCTCACTCTTGAAACCTCAGAAGCTGCAAAAGCAGTAAGAGAAAGAGTGAAGGTCATAAGGAGCACAAGCATAAGTGAAATTAATCTTTTTGCATTGTTTTTCATATGTATCTTCCTTTCGAAAAATAATTACTTAATTAAACATACGGCGTGGGCGGCAATTCCCTTGCCCTCACCGGTAAAGCCGAGGCCTTCTTCCGTTGTGGCTTTAACACTGATACTGTCAATATCAATGCCCGTATAAGCAGAAATTCTTGCCCTCATTTCATCAATATACGGCCTGAGCTTAGGTGCCTGAGCCAAAACGGTAGCGTCAATATTTTCAATTTCAAAGCCTTTTTTTCTTACAGCGGAGCAGACCTCCCTTAAGAGCACGAGGCTGTCGGCACCCTTATATTTCGGGTCAGTATCAGGAAAAAGCTTGCCGATATCACCTAAAGCCGCCGCACCTAAAAGTGCATCGGAAATTGCGTGAAGCAGAACATCAGCATCGGAGTGACCTAAAAGGCCCTTTTCATAGGGTATTTCCACACCGCCGATTATGAGTGCTCTGTTTTCTACTAATCTGTGCACATCGTATCCGTGGCCTATTCGCATTCTTCCAGCTCCTTTACTGTTTTTATAAATTCCTCGTAGGTTACGAAGGTATTGAGTATTTTAACTATTGATGAGGTAGACATTCTTTCGGGTAAATCCAGCTTTTTTAAAAGTCTTACTCTTTTTTCCTTGCTGTTGTCCCTTCCCGAAAGACCCCATTCGTACAAATCGAGGTTAGTTATCAACCGTCTTTCAGTACTTTCACTTTCAGTGCAGAATACACCTGCTTTGCGGAAGGATTCAAGAAGTATTTTTTCTTCTATTCCCTCAACCCCTAATTTACCTTCCTTTGACATTTCCGTTTTACGCTTTTCTTTACCGTAAATGTCAGGTGCGTAAACATGAGTGATTTTATCTGCGGTAACCGTTGAACTGATGAAATTGCGGATAAGAAAGCCTGCGGAATCACTGTCCGTAAGAACAATAATTCCCTTTTCCTGAGCAAGTCTTCTGAGAAGCTTCTGCTTTTCTTTATCCTTAAAAATACCGAATCCGTCGGTTTTTATTATAAGTCCGTCAATTAAATTAGACAGCTTTATTATATCGTATTTACCCTCAACAATCACGGGTCTGTCAAGCTTTATCATACCTTTTCACCGTTTGAAAGAAGGAAAAGCTTAACCATAAGCTGTTCAAAAATAAGAACTGCATTGTCTCTGCCGCTTTTGAGCTGTTTATCCGCCTTAGAGAGCTCATCAAGGCATTTACGGATTGTTGCAATATCCATATTTCTTGAATCCCTTGCCGCATTTGTAAGGCGGAATGCAGTGTTTCTGTAACCGAAATCCGATGCAAGGGAATCAGCATTCTTGCCCGAGATAACGGATATTCTGGCTCTGTATATATCAACGTAAGCACTGATTATTGTACCGAGTATATATTCGGGCTCTGTCTTCTGCCTGAAAAGTGAGCCGAGCACCTCATAAGCCTTATCAAAATCCTTATTCAGCAGAGATTTTGTCAGTGCATAAATTTTTGCATCATCGGTTTTAACGGCAACGGCATCAATGTGAGCTTTGGTGATTTCACCTTGCTTTGCAAAGTGACAGACCTTGCCAAGCTCATTAATGAGCACATTAAAATCGTCACCGCAAACGGAAACAAGATATTTTGCCATAGGCAGTGAAAGCTCGCATTTCTGCTTTGCGGCGGATGAAATAAGGGGTTTTAATAGGTCATTGCCCGTTCTTTTATTAAGTGTGCACACTGCACCGTATTTTTTAAAAAGCTCAACTGCCTTTTTAGCCTTAGCAACGGGAAAATCAGCCGCCTTCTGAAGAAAAATAAGCACTGTAAAATCGGGAAGGTCTGAAAAAAAGTCAAGCATCAGACCGTAATCTTTATCGTTAAGGCTTTCAAGCTTATAATCCTCAACAACAACGCACCTTTTATCGCTCATCATAGGCATCATTTCGCATGCATCAAACACATCAGAAAGAGCAAGGCCCTTGCCCTCAAACCTTTGCAGATTAAAGTCAGAGAAGGCTTCATCCACAGCCTTTGAGCAGATAAGATCGGTATAATGCTTTTTAAGATAGTCTTCATCGCCGACTATGAGATATGCGGGAAGAAAGTTACCGCTTTTTATATGGGCTTTCAGTCCCTTTTCGTCAAAATCAGCCAAAATCCGAACCTCCGAAGGTAATTTCTCCTTTTTTGTTAACGGTTATATAAAAGCCTGACGTATCAAAAAAGGATGATTTATACTCATAATATTCGTTTTCCTTTCCATTCAGGAAAACTCCATAATTATCAATCATTATATCACAGTCACTCTGATTTTGTAAATAATCTTTTATAAAAATTTCTGTTTTTATACCGTTGCCTTCAACGGTTATACTGTTTTTATTATAGGTTATATTGACTGTGCCGTAAAGGTTAATACTCTCACCTTCTTCGTCAGGAATAAAGGGGATTTTTCTTTTTCCGCAAAGATAGTCTCTCTCGTATGAATCAAAATTATCGGAAAACATTGCCGCTTCAATTGTAACCCCAAGATATTCAGCCGTACTGTCAAGATTCTCACCGAAATAGTAGCCCTCATCTGAGCCTACAAGAACTCCCCTGCCGTTCATTGATACTATATAAGAGCAGCTGCCGTCAGTATAAAACGGCGTAATTCTGTACTGCAAAAGAGAATCACTTACATAATTGAGCATTGCAAAGGTAAAGGCAAGGCAAATTCCGGCTAAGGACAGTCTCACAAGAAAATTCCTTTTACGCATAATCATAAGAAGTAATATAAAAACAGCAAATACCGTTACTGCCCAAAGAATAATGTGTTTCGGGCTTACGGGAAAATATGCAAAAGGTATTGATGAGGTGAATTTTACACTGCCTATAATATATGATGCCGATGCTTTAAGTATAATTTTCATAATTGGCGAAATAACAGGAACAAATGAAAATGCCGAAAATATACCTGAGAGCACCATAAAAGGTGTTGCAACAGGTAAAAGCAGAAGATTGGTAAGGGGTGACACAACGGAAACCCCACCAAAGTTCATTGCCATTATGGGAAAAGTAAAAATGCTGACACCTATGCTTATAAACACACTTGATAAAACCGCATAGACGGTATTTTTCAAAAAGGAAACAGGTATTTTATTAATAAGCTGATTTTCGGTAAAGTTTATAATAGGAATTGCAAAAATGTAAATTGAGGCTACGGACATAAAAGAAAGCTGAAAGCCCACATTTATTGCAATATAGGGGTTAAAAAGCATAAGCACAACTGAAGCAAAGCCGAGACTGTTAAGTCCGTCACCGCTTCTTCCGATGAGCCTTCCGAAAAGGTGCAAAAGCACCATAGCTCCCGCCCTTTGAACTGAGGGACTGAAGCAGGAAACAAGCATAACTGAAAATACTGTGAGAGCCATAATAAGAACGGACATTTTACGGTATCGCCCAATTTTTTCAAAAAGGTATCCGATAAACAGCACCCATACGGAAAGATGCATACCCGAAACTGCCATAATATGTGCCGCACCAGACTTTTTGAATGCAGAATATATATCATCGTCGCAATAGGATTTTTCACCCGTTAAAATTGCAATAATCACCGAAGCGGGTTCACTGTCAAAGCTGCGGTTAACCGTATCAAAAATATGATTTCTCACTATCGAGGCATAGTATGTAATCGGTCGGAAGCCGTGCTTAATATTATTGAGATTTTTTATGTTGTAGGCTCCCGTGTAAATACCGATTGAATTATAATAAGAGTGGACATCTCCGTTAAATGTGCCGATTTTGTAAGCCTTGGCAGTAAAAGTTATTTTATCGCCTATTTTCAGGCTCTCAGCATCTATATCATCCTTTGATTCGGAAAATGATATTCTCATTTTACCGTATGCCTTTTCACCCGATATACTTTTAAGCTTAACAACCTGATAGTGTCTGCCCTTTTCCGCGGAAAACTCAGCATCCTCACAAACAACTGCGGAAATACTTACATTTTCACCGCAAAGGCTTAAGGTTGTTTGCCGCTGGTATTCTGCGCACATAAAAAGAAAACAAGCCAGACCTATGCCTATAAAAGCCATGGCACAGGGTAAGGCTTGTTTTGATTTTAAAAATGATAAAGCTGCAATTATAACTGCCGATGCGATAAGAAGGCATAACGACACAAGAGTGCCCCCGTAATTAATAAGGCACAGCATTGTACATAAAGCCGTAAATCCGATTATCGCAAGCGGACGTTTCATAATATTTTAGTCGTGGAAGAAAAGAGGAAGCTTTTCAAGGAATACGATATCATCACGGTCAGCAGCATCGCCCTCAGCAAGAATTGCAGCCTTTGCCACAACATTTGCATCAAACTTGGAGAGAAGCACTTCAACTGCCTTGAGTGATTCACCGGTGCTGATAACGTCATCAAGAACAAGCACTCTCTTTCCCCTGAGCTGTTCACCCTCAAGAGAATCAAGGTAAAGAGTCTGCACCTTATCTGTGGTGATTGAGCGTACCTCAACGTGAATGGGCTCCTTCATATAAAGCTTGGGTCCCTTACGGCAAACGAAATATTTTTTACCGCTCTGTCTTGACATTTCATAAGCAAGAGGAATTGATTTTGCTTCGGGAGTTACGATAAAATCAAACTCGGGGCACTTTTCAATCAAAGCCTTTGCGGATTCAACTGTAATTTCAACATCACCGAAAATAATGAAGCCTGCAATATCAAGCTTATCGTTAAGCTTGCAGATGGGTAATTCTCTTTCGAGACCTGCTATTGTCATTTTATAAAATTCCATAATATTACTCCTTTTCAGTTTCAGCTTTTACTTAGCCTGCAGGCCAGGTGAACTGTCTTCCGCCCATAAAGTGGAAGTGAATGTGATGTACTGTCTGACCGCCGTGTGCACCGCAGTTATTAACAATACGGTAGCCGTTTTCAAGGCCCAATTCCTTACCGAGCTTTGCGGCAACCTCAAAAATATGAGAAATCACTGCACTGTTTTCTGCGGTAATATCAGCCGCACTTGAAATGTGCTCTTTGGGAATAATGAGAATATGAACGGGAGCCTGAGGCTCAAGGTCATAAAAGGCAAGAACCTTATCGTCCTCATAAGCCTTTTTTGAAGGGATTTCGCCATTTGCAATTTTGCAGAAAATACAATCCATAGTTATTCTCCTTTATTAAACATTCTTTCTCTTTCTTTTCTTTCTCGGTTGAGCTCGTCAAGAGCAAAGTTATCATCAGCTTTACCAACGGTAAATCTTTCGTTGAAAACATTGATGTTCTTACCGTTAAACTTGAATTTATTTATCTGTATTTTTCCTGATTCCTGTTTTTCTGACAGGTTCTGAATTTTCACGGTGGCTTTTTCAGCTGTCTTATCTTTACCGGGATCTTTCTTTATTGATTTCAGTGCAACACCGGCGATGCTGACAACCGCAATAACAATCAAAGATAACATTTCAAAGAAACCGTCTATGTCACCGGCCCCTTCATCACCGATATAAGCGTCTTGATCGGTGAAATAAAGAGAATTAATAAATTCATTTACAAACTCTGTACCGGAGGAGTTATAAACCTTAAATTCAAAGCCGTATATATTATCCGCTGTTGAAAAAGCATAAATATAAACTGGAATGCTTTCGCCCGATTTTTCAATATAGCCTTCAGCCATAACACCCGTACTAAGACCATTCTCATAATAAGGCTGCACCGACCCGAAGATGAAATCATCACCGTTGATTGCGGAGATATTGTCTAAAAAATAATCAACAGCATCAGTCAGATTCATAAACGCAAAGGAAATATCATCGGTATTTTTCATATGATAGCACGAAAGCTCAACACTGTTATCCGGCGCTACGAATCTGAAATCCTCCATTTCAGACAATTCACCTTCGCCGTAAAAAACTGAAAATTCTATCGGAATATCAAATTCTGCCTCTCCAATAGAATAGCCGGCGGAAGCTGAAAAATTTACACTAAAAAGCATCAGCAGTAATGCTGTTACCAATATTGCTGAAAGCTTTCTCATTTTTCATCAGACCTTTCTGTCAAATCATCTGTGAAAGTATCTCTGCGGCACTCTTTACTGCTTCGGGAAGTGCGGCAATATCCTTTGCACCCGCCATTGCGCTGTCGGGCTTACCACCGCCGTTACCGCCTGCTTTCTTTGCAATTTCTCTTGCAAGGTTACCTGCGTGAGCACCGAGAGCCACTGCCTGCTTACCGCAGCAGGTACAGATATTACC
>JAXJQQ010000116.1:0-9752 GCA_036311065.1 Acutalibacteraceae bacterium
AGGCAGAAGCGGTCTCAAGGACCCGAAGCGACCTGTTGGATCATTTATTTTCCTCGGCCCTACAGGTGTGGGTAAAACTGAGCTTTGCAAGGCTCTCGGCTCTGCAATGTTCGGTGACGAAAACGCAGTTATCCGCTTTGATATGAGTGAATTTATGGAAAAGCACAACGCTTCCCGCCTTGTGGGCTCACCTCCCGGCTATGTGGGCTACGAGGAAGGAGGTCAGCTGACGGAAAAAATCCGCAGAAAGCCTTACAGCGTTGTCCTCTTTGACGAAATTGAAAAGGCACATCCCGATGTTTTCAATATGCTTCTTCAAATACTTGATGACGGCATTCTCACGGATTCCTCAGGCAGAAAGGTGGATTTCAGAAATACGGTTATTATTATGACCTCAAACCTCGGAGCAAAAATGATTGTCGGCGAAGGCAGGGCCATAGGCTTTGCTCAGGAAAGTCAGACCGATACAGATAAGAGAATTGAAAAGGCTGTTATGGCTGAATTGAAAAAAGCCTTCAGACCCGAATTTCTTAACAGAATTGATGAGATAATCGTTTTCGGTCAGCTTAAAAAGGATGAAATAAAGGAAATTTCAAAAAAACTGCTCCTGAATCTTACAAGAAGGCTTTCTGCCCTTGAAATTGAAATGGATTTCAGTGATGAGGTTATTACCATTATAAGTGAAGCAGGCTTTGACCCCGTTTACGGTGCAAGACCCCTCAGAAGAGTTATACAGACAAGGATTGAGGATAAGCTTTCGGAAGCGCTGCTTGACGGAAAAATCAAAAAGGGAGAAAAATACCTTTGTACGGAAAAAGACGGTGAAATTATATTTACTAAAGCATAAAAAATAATCGCCTTACTTAGCAGTAAGGCGATTATTTACATAGAAATCTCTGAATGCTTCATCACCGTAAGGTAACAGTTCAAAACCCATTCTTTCCTTTGTTACGGGGTGATTAAAGGCTATACGGTAAGACCAGAGTGCAATAGTCTTTTCCTCATCTCTGCCTCCGTAACGTCGGTCACCGTAAAGAGACATTTTGCGCGAGGCAAACTGCACCCTTATCTGGTGGGTTCTGCCCGTATGAAGAGCTACTCTGACAAGGCTTTTATCTTCCCTTGTTTCAACCGTTTCGTAGCTTAAAAGTGCCTTTTTAACACCCTTCCTCTCTCTTTTAACAACAAAGGATTTGTTCTTTCCTCTGTCAAAAAAGAGTAGATCCTCCATTTCACCGACATCAGGCTTTCCGTGAACAACGGCAAGGTAATTCTTTTCCATTGTGCGGTCTGCTACCTGCTTTGAAAGCTCGGCGGCACTGTGCTGAGTTTTTGCATAAACCATAACACCGCCAACATCCTTATCAAGGCGGTGAACAGGATAAATTTCCGTTTTTGTGTGCTCTTTTATTTTATCTGTAAAAGAGGGCTTGCCGTTTCCGTCCTGAGACAGCAGACCTCTTTGCTTCTGACAGACAATTATGTGTTTATCTTCATAAAGAATGTTCATTTTTTCACCTGATTAAAAGGGGCTGAATCCGTCAGGATACAGCCCCTTATTCTTATTTAGCGTAGTCAACTGCTCTTGTCTCTCTGATCATATTTACTTTGATCTGACCGGGATATTCAAGCTCCTGCTCAATCTTTTCAACAATGCTGTGAGCAACAAGTGCCATTTCTTCATCGCTTACAATGTCAGGCTTAACAAGAATTCTTACCTCACGGCCTGCCTGAATTGCAAATGCCTTTTCAACACCCTTGAAGGATTCGGAAATCTGCTCAAGAGTTTCAAGACGCTTGATGTAGTTCTGAAGATTTTCTCTTCTTGCACCGGGTCTTGCAGCTGAAATTGCGTCAGCGGCCTGAACAAGACAAGCAATAATGCTCTTAGGCTCAACATCACCGTGGTGTGCATGAATTGCATTAACAACGGTTTCGTTTTCCTTATACTTTTTAGCATATTCAACGCCGAGCTCAATATGTGAGCCTTCCTGCTGATGGTCGACTGCCTTACCGATATCGTGAAGAAGACCTGCTCTTCTTGCGAGCTTAACGTCTGCACCGATTTCAGCAGCCATAAGACCTGCGATATAGGAAACCTCAAGTGAGTGGTTGAGTACGTTCTGACCGTAGCTGGTGCGGTACTTAAGGCGACCGATAAGCTTAACAAGCTCATTGTGAACACCGTTTACACCTGCGTCAATAACAGCTCTGTCACCTGCCTGCTTAATAGCCTGGTCAACCTCACGCTTTGCCTTTTCGTGAATTTTCTCGATAAGGGCGGGGTGGATACGACCGTCAGAGATGAGTCTTTCAAGGGTGATTCTTGCAACCTCTCTGCGGACGGGGTCAAAGCTTGAAAGGGTAATTGCTTCGGGTGTATCGTCAATAATGAGGTCAACACCTGTGATTGTTTCAAGGGTTCTGATATTTCTGCCTTCACGGCCGATAATACGCCCCTTCATTTCATCGTTGGGAAGAGCAACAACAGACACGGTAGCCTCCGATGCGTGGTCGGCAGCACAGCGCTGAATTGCAGTTGTGATGATTTCTCTTGCAAGATTTTCGGACTCTTCACGAACCATCTGCTCATATTCCATAATCTTGACTGCTTTTTCTCTTTTAAGAGTTTCTTCAAGGGAATTAATAAGGTCTATCTTAGCCTGTTCTTTTGTATAGCCCGATATCTTTTCAAGCATTTCTAACTGACTTCTTTTGATGCTTTCTGCTTCGGAAAATTGTTCTTCTGCTTTTTTGATTTTTTCTGTAAGAATTTCTTCTTTTTTCTCAAGAGCTTCAGTTTTCTTATCAAGGCTTTCTTCCTTCTGAATCATTCGCTTTTCCTGGCGTTGAACCTCATTTCTTCTTTCACGGATTTCACGCTCAGCTTCTGATCTGAATTTATGAATTTCATCCTTGGCTTCAAGGATTGCCTCTTTCTTCTTTGTTTCTGCTTCGTTAACAGCCTGATTTACAATTCTTGCGGCTTCATCATTAGCCGAACCTATAAGGCCTTCAGCGGTTTTCTTTCTGTGAGCTCCGCCGAGCACAAAACCAAGCACACCGAAAACGGCAGCACAAACAACAGCAATAATAATTGCAATAAATAACTTAATTTCCAAAGTAGCAGCACCTCCTTCTTTTTAAATTTCTCTTAGTGGCAACATATATAATGCGCTGTTGCGCCAATACAATATCACCGATGTGGTCATCAAAAGAATTACAGTAATGTTACTCGAATGATAGTATAAACCCATACTAATCTACACTATCTTGAATATTGTAAACTAAAAGACACAATATGTCAAGTAAAAACGGCATCAAAGAGTTATTTTTTATATCATTTTTAATATTTTTTCATTTTATACCACTTTTAAATTGTTAAAAATCGCAAAAAATACACCTTAACCGATTTATTCTCGGAAAAGATGTATTTTTATACTTTTATTCTTCTGTTTCTTCTTCCTCTTCGTCAAAAATCACACTGTCACGGTGCTTTTTTGAAAGGAAATAACCTGCAAGGGAGCCCAGAGTAATTACACCTGTGGGAGCAACAACTATTTCCGGATTTTCCTTAACAGTTTCGGTAGCCTTTTCAATAAATGACTGCTCTTCTGATTCATCTTCCTGTCCGAAAACAGATGAGGTTGTTATAATGTTACCGTAAGCATCGGTTTCATAAACACCGTCAATAAGCTGTTCAAGGTAATCAAAATCAAATCTCTGAGTTGTCACATCAGCTTCAGCTTCTGTTTCCTCCTCTGTTGTCTCAATTGCATAGGTCGTGTCAACGCCGTAGGTTGTAAGCACATTTACGGTAGTTGTTATTTTATTGAGCTCACTGTTAACCTTGTTATCAACAGCACCGATTACCTTATCAAAAGCCTGAGCTGCCGCTGAATTTTCATCAGGGATAATTGTATTTACAAACTTTTCAACCTCAGCCACCATATCGTTATCAGACTTAACTGCATTTTCATCGTTAAGCTTTGCATCCTTAATGATGTTGAAAACATAAACAGCAGTATCATTTCTGTTACCGTCGTTATAATTTACAGTCATAGTCACCTTTTCATTTTTAAGTGAGGTACGAAGATCAACACTTGTGGTTGAGTTGGGTGTTACAGACTTTTCGTTAAGCTTGATTGTAACAAATTCACTGTTGCCTCCCTCAAGCTGGTCAGCAAGAGCAAAGGGAGTAAACCAGATTTTACCGCAGGTTTCTGCAACTGTGATTTCATAGTTCAGAATATCTGAATAGAATTCATCCTCAAGTGCGAAGCAGCCATTCTTTTCTGCAAGGCTGAAAAGCTCTTCTGCCGGCATATCGTAAGAATATGTAACACCTTTTTCCTCAAGCATTGTGTAAAGCACAAGTCTGGGAAGTGCGGTTTTATCCTCACTCTGAACGGCAACAATAAGTCTTACCGGGTCAACTGTAATATCATACATAGTGTTGAGGATTGATGCGTGATAAGCGTAATCAACATATTCCTTCTGAGCCTTTGTGGTTTTATCAAAGGAATTCACAGGCACCTGATAATCATAGCTTGCGGCAGTGATTATCTTTGTCCAATGGAAAATCTCTTCGGGTGTGGGATTTTTGCTTACGGGTAATTCCTCAAACTGAGTTACATAGGCTTTGAGAGTGTTTACGGCAAAGCCTGTAAGGGTGTTGATGCCTGAAGGAAGCATTGTATCCGTAAGTGCGGAAAGAATAATTACATTGGCTCCGTCAAGGGTTACACCCTTGGGAATTTCCACCTTTTTTTCGTAAAGGGCATAAACTGCATCATATTTAAGTGCAGCATAAACAATGGCAATTGCCATTTTATCCTCTGCATCCTCGTTACCGGGAAGTCTGATACCGTAATTCTGAAGGTAAGCACGCATTTCGTCAAGTGTACCTGTCATACCCGTTGCAGTAACAAGGTAATACATTGCACTGTTTATTTCCGTGTATGCGGCGGTAACTGTATTCTCGTCAATATCACTGAGTGCAGAATACTGCCTTACCTCACTGATAAACTCCTCATATGTATGACTGCCGGGATAATCCGTGGGAGCAGGATGAACAGGCTTTGAGGTAACTGCCATTGCATCATCTCTTACAATAACATTATCAAGCCAGGCATAGTTATATTCGGGAGAGGATGAACGGGTGTTACCGGGGAGAATTGCAATTGTACCGCCATAGGTTGTGATTGCGGATGCCGCAAAGGGACAGACCGCAAGGGCAAAAATCATTATAAATGAAAGGAACAAAGTAACTGCTTTTTTCATTTTTAAGAACAGCCTCCTTTTAAACTTCATTCGGATTTATATACTTATATACATACTTTCGCTATCATACATAGTATATGATACAACTTTACAAGGAAGATGTCAACTGATACGGAAATTATTTAATAATTAAAGCGGCTTTTTCTTTCAAAAAAATAATTTTTGCAACTATTAAGCTTTGTTTTGCTGTATAGATTTTATCCGAATTTATAATAATTTATGTTTCAATAAAATATTCAGTCGTCAACGCTGCGCTTGGCCTTACTTTTGCCGATTGTGGCAAAAGTAAGCAAAAACACGCTTTTGCTGCAACCGTTCCGAAAGGCTAATTTGCCGAGGAAGGTTTTATATCTTTTGAAGATATAGTCCTTTCCCATTGTTTGATATATCCTCAGAATTATTTCATCGGCAAAACCGCAATTTCTCCCGTTAGTCGGGGCTCAGTGTTTGTGCTTCACAGTTATTCCTACTGATAAGCTTAATAAACACATCCGCTCGGTTCAACATTTCCGTCAGGAAAGTTAAACTTGTCAAATTTACTCGTCTGCTGTTTCACTACCCGTTATTCCGACTCTCGCTGACCGCTACGGAAATAATTCCATTTTATAGATTGCCACGAGCCTTTGATAAATTCAGTAAGCGAATCTCTTACCCGTACGAACAACCCGTAAGGGTTGTATGCGGAGACGGAAGCCGGTGTATGCTCGTGGTAAACCCGTGGCACCCCAATAGGGTGTTTTGCTTCCTTTGTCGCCCGGGACAAAGGAAGTGCCACAGCGGCATGAGCGGACGGGCATTGAGTAAATGTACAACTTAAAAGTTTTATGAAAGGTAAGGAAAAACTGCTCAAAACATAACGCTCAAATTTTATTGAAGCACAAATATCTGATATAATTCTGCATTATAAGAAGGACTGTTGCCACGGCAACAGTCCTTTTAACTTTTTTATTCTTCGCCCTTAACAAGACCGATACCGAGAACATCAAGCTGTTCCGTATCAACAATTGCGGGGCAGTCTGTCATAGGCTCGCTTGCATTCTGTACCTTCGGGAAGGCAATAACATCACGGAGAGTTTCAAGACGAAGCATCTGCATAACAAGTCTGTCAAGGCCGAGACCGATACCGCCGTGAGGGGGTGCACCGTACTTGAAGGCGTCGGTAAGATAGCCGAACTTTTCGTGAGCTTCTTCATCGGAAAGGCCGAGTAGGTTGAAAATTCTCTTCTGAAGCTCGGGATCGGTGATTCTGATTGAACCGCTGGCAAGCTCAATACCGTTAAGAACAAGGTCGTAAGCATTTGCTCTTACCTGAGCCTTATCAGTTTCAAGGTAGCCGAGACATTCATCAAGGGGTGAAGTGAACGGATGATGCATTGCAACAAACTGACCGAGCTCTTCGTCCCAATCAAAGAAGGGGAATTCAACAACCCAAAGAAGATTATACTTATCCTGAGGAATAATATCAAGCTTCTTTGCAACGGTCTGACGCAGTGAGCCGAGAACGGAAAGGGTGGTGCTTGCCTTATCAGCAACAATAAGAATTACGTCGCCGTTTTCAGCACCGCACTTTTCGCAGATAGCCTTCATTTCGTCCTCTGTCATAAACTTTGCAAAGGAGGAAGCAATTGTGCCGTCATCACCGATTCTTGCCCAGGCAAGGCCCTTGGCACCGATACCTCTTACAAATTCGGTGAGCTTGTCAACCTCTTTTCTTGTAAGAATTGAGAATGCCTTTTTAGCTGTGATAGCAGCAACCTTACCGCCGTTTTCAAGTGCACCTGTGAACACACCGAAGCCGCAATTTTTCACCTGCTCACCGATATCGGTGATTTCCATTGCATATCTTGTATCAGGCTTATCTGAGCCGTAGCGTTCCATCGCCTCGGCGTAAGTAAGTCTGGGAAGGGGTGTTTCAATTTCAACGCCTAAGGCTTCCTTGAAGACCTTTTTCATATAGCCTTCAATAAGTGTAAGGATATCCTCTTTTTCAATAAAGCTCATTTCAACGTCAATCTGAGTGAACTCGGGCTGACGGTCTGCACGAAGGTCCTCATCACGGAAGCAACGGGCAATCTGCATATATCTGTCAAAGCCTGCAACCATTGAAAGCTGCTTGTAAAGCTGAGGTGACTGAGGCAGAGCATAAAAGCTTCCCTTGTGGATTCTTGAAGGAACAAGGAAGTCTCTTGCACCTTCGGGAGTTGACTTGATGAGGATGGGTGTTTCAATTTCAACAAAGCCGTTCTCATCAAAATAGTCACGGGTAATCTTTGTGATTCTGTGGCGCATAAGAATATTCTTCTGCAGGTCGGGACGGCGAAGGTCAAGATAACGGTACTTGAGTCTTGTTAATTCCGAGGTCTGGCAGTTTTCAATAATTTCAAAGGGAGGTGTTTCACTCTTACCGAGGATACGAAGGTCAGTTACAAAAATTTCAACCTCACCTGTGGGAATGTCCATATTCTTTGATGAACGCTCCCTTACTTCACCCTTTGCCATAAGAACGAATTCACTTCTTACGGTAAAAGCCTTATCAAAAATCTCCTTCTGAGTATTATCATCAAAAGCAAGCTGAACAATGCCTGTTCTGTCACGAAGGTCAACGAAAATAAGAGCACCAAGGTCTCTTTGTCTTTGTACCCAGCCGCATACTACAACCTCTTTACCGCAATCCGTAACTCTCAGGTCACCACAGTAATTTGTTCTTTTAAGTCCTGTCATTAAATCCATAGCTGTCACTCCTTATAATTCTATATTTCCCATTATGCCGGAAAAATCAAGATTATCAAATTCTTTTAAGCTTTCGCTGATTGAAATGTTGAGAAAATCGCTTTCAAAGGTATCAAGACTGAGCTCCTGCTCTTCGCCTGATTCCATATTCTTAAGCCTTACGGTTTTGTTTTCAAGCTCACCGTCTCCCATTACAACAGTAAATTTTGCACCGATTTTATTGGCATACTTCATCTGTGCCTTAAGACTTCTGCCAACAACATCAAACTCAACGAAGACACCCTCACGCCTTAAAGCATTAGCCATTGCAGCTGCTTCAAGTGAAGCCTTTTCACCTATTGTTGCAATGTAAAGCTCACACTTTGTGTCCTCAGGGAAGGGAAGAGACTGATTTTCCATAAGAAGCATAAGTCTTTCAATACCCATACCGAAGCCGAGAGCAGGTGTGTGGCTGCCGCCAACCTCTTCAACAAGTCCGTCATAACGTCCGCCGCCACATACGGTACCCTGAGCACCGATATCCGTTGATACAAATTCAAAAACAGTTCTTGAGTAGTAGTCAAGACCTCTTACTATTGTCGGGTTTACCGTAAAATCAATACCCATAGCCTTAAGGTAATTCTGCACTGCATCAAAATGTGCCTTACAGTCATCACAAAGGAAATCTGTTACCTTGGGAGCATCCTTTGCAATTTCAGAGCAGACAGGGCTTTTGCAGTCAAGAATTCTCATGGGGTTTCTGTCAAGTCTGCCAAGGCAGGTGCCGCAAAGCTCATCCTTTTTGCTTTCAAAATACGCTTTAAGTGCAGCGTGGTAATCCTTACGGCATTCCTTACAGCCGATTGAGTTGATTTCAAGGTTAAGATTTCTTACACCGAGGAAATCGAAAATATTACGGGCAACAGAAATAACCTCTGCATCAACTGCGGGATTTGCACTGCCCATACACTCTATACCGAACTGATGGAATTCACGCAGTCTGCCTGCCTGAGGCTTTTCATAGCGGTAGCAGGATGTGATGTAGCATAACTTCTGGGGCATAGCCTCATTAAAAAGGCCATGCTCAAGGTATGAACGTACAACACCTGCAGTGCCTTCGGGACGAAGGGTGATTGAACGGCCACCCTTATCCTCAAATGTATACATTTCCTTTTGCACAACATCTGTTGTGTCACCTACACCGCGCTGAAAAAGCTCTGTATGCTCAAATACCGGTGTACGGATTTCTTTATAGCCGAAATTCTGTGCAATTTCAAGGCAGGTGTGTTCAACAAACTGCCTTTTATAGCTTTCGTTCGGCAAAAGGTCAAGTGTGCCTTTAATTGATTTTGTAATCAGTGCCATAATTTATCCTCCAATTAATAAGCTTTACAAAAAAATAAAAATCCCCAATGCATTTTCATGCACTGGGGATGAAGTTTTAACTCCACGGTACCACCCCGATTGAACGCATAGCGTCCCTCTCGATGCCTTAACGCGGCAAACGGACACAAGATCTGCTCGGGAATGTCTTCACCGCCTGTCTTCCGTAAGGTGCTTACAGCACAATGGCACCTCTCTCTGAACGGGAAAAACGGTTACTCTTTTCCGTCATAGCATTTATGGTATTTTGTTTTAAACCTTGGGATTGACAATATCTCTCCAGTCAAGGTCGCCCCTTTCAAGGGCATGAACAAGAGCCTCAGCAGTTGCAATATTTGTTGCAACGGGAATATTGTGAACGTCGCAAAGTCTTAAAA
>JAXJQQ010000117.1:0-3228 GCA_036311065.1 Acutalibacteraceae bacterium
CCCTTGAAATAAAGCTTAGACCATTTCCTGACGCTTTTGATTTCTACTGCCACAATTCTCACCACTCTTCCCAATAAAAAAGGTGAAGAAAGCCATAGCTTCTCCACCTCTCAAAGATCCAAAGGCTTAGTCTTCGTCCTTAACGACAACCTGCTTGCCCTTGTAATAGCCACACTCAGCACAAACCTTATGGGGTACAGTGTATGCACCGCACTGCTTGCATCTTACAAGTGTCGGAGCGTCGAGCTTCCACACATTTGAACGTCTCTTATCTCTTCTTGCCTTTGATACTCTTCTCTTTGGTACTGCCATCTTCCAGCACCTCCTTATAATGATAATAAAAAAGTTAACCGTTTAATCGCCCAACAAATCAAGAAGCGCCTCCAGACGGGGGTCTATCTCCTTTTTACAATTGCAGGGACCTTCATTTAAATTTGCACCGCAGGTGGGACATACACCCATACAGTCTTCTTTGCAAAGAAGCTTTGCCGGAAGTGCAAGATAAATGTCTTCTAAAGTGAGTTCAGCAATATCCAGCTTCATGTTCTCAACGAGAATGTAATCATCATTTTCTTCGTCGTTGAGTTCTGATACAAGACCATGCTCCATCGGAACTTCAAATTCAAGTTTTGCATCCTCGGCACATCTGTCGCAGACAATTTCAATGTCGAAGTTGATAACGGCACTGATTGTTACAACCCCTGCTGTATTTCTGATTTCACCGCAAAGCTTCACAGGTGTTGTGAATGGAAACACACCGCTAAACTCTTCCTTGGAAAAATCAAATTCACAGTTTACGGGAATACTGTCAATTCCACCGTTGAACAAACTTTCAAGTTCAATAAACATAACTCACCTCATATTAACGAATACATTATATAGATGTACGTGCGATTTGTCAATAATAAAATAAAAATTAGTTAAAAATTTTATCGAATTATTTTCAAATAAATATAAAAATGTGTTTATTTTTTTGTTTTACCGGTAACCGCAGTGGAATAAAAACCGTAATATCTGACTCCGTCTGAATATCTCATAGGACGGATTTTGAATTTATAGGTTTTTCCGTTTTTAAGCCCTTTCACAACATAAGAAGTTGTCTTAGGACTATCGACTAATACATATTTCTTCTTAGAATCATTGTACATATAAACACGGTAATAGCTCGCATTTTCCGAAGAACTCCATTTTAAAGTAACTGAACTCTTTGTTGTCTTGCTTACTGTTACAGTAGACGGCTTAATGAGCTTTGTTTTAAATTTAAACTCACTGCTTTTATTCCCCATTGTATACGTTTCTCCGTCTTTCAAAACATAAGGCACAACATAATACCTGTCAGTTGTAGCAGGTTTAAGTTTTTCTACCTTGCAATAAAGCTCAGAAGTTGTTTTAATGTGCACAAACTTATTCTTTGATTTATCAAACTTATAAACCTTATACCTGTTAACGGAAGCACTTGATGCACTCCAGTTCAATACATAAGATGTTGACTTTTGTTGAGAAATATACATTTTTTGAACAGGTAAGGCTTTTGTAATGAATGAATAAGTAATCCTTTCACCCTTCTGATCACCAAGGGATGATTTGATATAAGCTCTTATCCGCACCTTATGAGCTGAGGCATCTTTTATTCCTTCAAGTGTATAACTGTTTTTAGTTGCATCTGCCTTATGGACATATTTACCGTTCTCATAAAGATACACTGTGTAATAGTCTGCATTTTTGACAGCGTTCCAGCTGAGCTTCACTTTTTTTGCATATACAGTAGACTTAACAGTTGTAACATCACCCGGCTTGGTTACTGCCGAAAATTCTTCTGCAGCTTCACTTTCCGTGAAATCATCTCCTTTGCCTCGGGCTGCAGTAATTTTATAATAATCAAGCTTTGAATTCTCAAGACCTTTAACGGTATAGCTTGTACCTTCGATTTCTGCAATTTTTTCAAATCCTTCTTCTGTTTTACCGTAAAGAATATAATACTCAGCGAATCTAACCTTACTCCACGATAAAGTATATGATGTAGTTTTCACGTTTGAAAGTTTAATCCCACTGACCGGGCCAAGTCTATAATCATAAGTCACTTCAACAGGTCCGGAAATCTCACTTTTAATCACAGAAGAACCAAAGTTCATAAAAGCCTGAACACAGAACAGGTTATAATTAAAGTAATTTTCAGGAACAGCAAAAGATGTGTTATCGGCAGCAGTGCGGCCAATTTCAATATATTCATCATTTACTTTGTCATATGCAAACAGAATATATCCGTCGGCTCCGACAGTTGAATTCCACATAAGCATTGGACTTCCGTCAGGAGCGTACTCATAATTAAGACCTGAGGGTACATTAAACTTTGTGGCAATATTCAATGATTTCATGGGACCGTTTTTATACCCATAGTCCTTTATACATCTTGCATAAACTGTATATTTTTTTCCGGAAGGAAGACTTGAGAACGTATATTTGAGAGCAGTTTTATTAACAGCCTTTACGTCACCCGTTTCAGCATCTACCAAATAATAGCCATATTTTTCAGCATTACTGTTTTTAGAAAGGCTGATAGTCACACTATTCTGTGTTGAAGACGTCTTGAGATTTTTAACCGCATAGTCAGTTGTTGATACTGTATATTTTGCCTTATCATAACCGCCTTTTGAATTGTAAGAGGTTATATAAACCGTACCGCTTTTCATAAACTCAACAGTGTCAGATCCGCTAACGGTGCAAACTCTGTAATCGGAAGAAACAAGTCCTCCGTAAAGTTCAGGATTGGATTTGAAATACTGCATCACAAATCTGCCTGATGGAACATAAGTAACTGTTGAAATATCAATAAAGTCAGCATCAACATATCCTTTATAGGTTTTTCCACCTACGCTTATACTGACATTATACCATATCGGACAGGCTAAGATATTAAGATAATACTCAGAATCAGTAAAATTTTTAGAAAGAATTTTTACTTCCATTCCGGACTCAATCTCGACCTGACTGCCTGATGAGTTTTTGACATTAGCATAACTTTTTGCAGGACCTGTTTTCAGTAATGCTCTTGAAGAATTAATTTTTCCGTACTGCACTTTTGTATCGGACAACAGCATTGTACCTGAATCATTCTCCTGTCCGCTCATATTTTCATAAACAGGAATTGAAAATGTAATTGAAGAATCAAGCATACCCAAGGCAGCGTAAGATGCATAAGTTGTATATCCCTGAGACAGAGCCCCTGTA
>JAXJQQ010000118.1:0-14654 GCA_036311065.1 Acutalibacteraceae bacterium
AATTTCTCTTTTTCATTGTTTTAACCTCCTGTTTTTTGTCGGTGACAGAAGGTTTTTTAATTTTCTCGGTGTGAACACCGTGGAAAAATCCTCGGTTTATTTTTAATAGGTGCTGCGAAGGCAGACGGGGCGTGCCTCCGGCATCCCTCTAACATCCCTCCAACATCCCTCCGAACAGCAAAAAATGCGTGTTTTTCGGCATTTACCGCCACGTCTGGGATTGAGGCGTTTTTGAGGGTGAAAAAAGCCCATGAGCCCAGTAAAATAGGGCGTTCCGGGTGTATTGAAGGTGTGTCCTTTTTACACTCTCTTACACTGCCTTACACCCCTCCAGAACAACTTAAAATCCCTCGGTGGCAACACCGTACCGGTTCAAGTCCGGTAACCGGACATAATCCTATAACTGTTTTGATGCATAGGTTGTAGGATTGTTTTTATGCCAGTAACCCTTATAAATAAAGGAATTTCAGCTTTTTTATTAAAATATTCTTCAGAGAATTGATAAAAACTAATATTCTATTGAAAAAGCCCCTGAATTTTTCAGGGACTTTTTTGATATTATTCATCTGTTAAAATTAAGCCGTTTCGTATTTTGACCTCAAAGGTTTTCCTGATGTCGGTGCTCGAAGTGCCGACTGAAATTGTATAGTCGCCGTTGTGCATACCGTATTTCAGCTGGCGGTCATAATAGAAAAAGGCATCATCGGGTATTTCAACTGTGATATCAATTGACTCTTTTTTGTTAAGTCTGAATCGCTTATAAGCTTTCAGTTCTTTTAAAGGCATAACAACATCGCAGTTTCTTCCCGAAAAATAAATCTGAATTACTTCTTCGCCGTCAAAACCACCTGTGTTTTTTGCTGAAAAGCTTATTTTCAGTTTATTATCTGTATTATTAAGGCAAAATTTATCAAACTCAAATGTTGTGTAGCTCAATCCGTATCCGAAGGGATAAAGAGGTGAGCCGTCATTGTCAACATAGCCGTAACCTCTGCCTGAAGGCTTCATTGAATAAAATAACGGAAGCTGACCTACGCTTCTCGGAAATGTTATCGGAAGCTTGCCTGAGGGATTTGTCTTGCCGAAAATTATTTCCGTTATTGCCTGTGCTCCCTGCTCACCGGGATACCAGGCTTCAATAATTGCAGGGCAGGTTTCAATCCATGCTGACATATCAACAGGTGAGCCGTTCAGCAGAATAACAGCAGAATTTTTATTTGACCTGCACATTTTCCTGATGTTTTCTTCCTGATTTGTTTTAAGGTCAAATTCATTGCTTCCGACTATTATTGCATTTTCATTTTTTTGTTTTGCTTTGGTAACACCCGGAAGTCTGATATCCGAGCGATCCATTCCTTCACCCTCTACAAGAGACGTGAAATATAAAGCGGCATCACAAAGGGGTGCTATGCTTTCAATTTCATTATCATCAGCAAAGACAACTTCTGAATACCCGTCAAGATATTCCTTGATGTACTGTAACGGTGTTTTTGCATCGTCGGCAGTCCATTTTACTCTGAAGGGTCCTGAATAATTTTCACCTACAGGCAAAAGCGTTGCCCCGAGTCCGAAAACTGCAATTTTTTTGATCTCTTTTTTGCTTAAAGGCAGAACATTTTCATTTTTAAGAAGTACAATTGATTTTCTTGCAGCGTCAAGTGCCAGTTTTTTATGCTCAGCACATCTTACAACCTCGGAAGCCTTTTTACTGTCTCCGTAAGGATTTTCAAAAAGACCTGCTTTATACTTTGCAGTAAGCACTCGCAGAACGGCATTATCTATATCTGACTCGTCTATATAACCTTTATCAAGAGCCTCTTTTATATTATCGAATGAATTATGCGGGAAGTTAATATCCAGACCTGCCTTGAGGCTTTCTGCCTGCGCCCTTGCTGAAGAATCGAAAAGTCTGTGAGCGTAGCATATGTTATCAACTCCGCCGTAATCTGAAACAACAAAGCCGTCAAAGCCCCATTCCTTGCGAAGAATATCAGTAAGCAGGTATTTATTACATGAGCAGGGTATTCCGTCCCAGCTGTTATATGCTGCCATTACGGACATTGCTCCGCCTTCCTTTATGCATTTTTCAAAGGGACGAAGATAAACCTCACGCATAGTGCGTTCACTTGTGTCGGATACATTGGAATCTCTTCCTCCGTAAGAATAATTGTCTGCAAAGTGCTTGGGCGTTGCTATTACACCGTTTTTCTGAAGTCCTCTGCACATTGCGGCTCCCATATCGGCATTGAGAAGCACATCCTCTCCGAAGGTTTCTACAGTTCTGCCCCAACGGCAGTCACGCACTACATTGACAACAGGTGTGAGAGCCTGTCCGACACCTGCAACAGCACATTCCCTTCCGATAACCTCGGCTATTTTTTCAACGGCTTCACTGTCGAACATTGAAGCCATTCCTATAGGCTGGGGAAAACAGGTTGCCATACCCCACTGTGCACCGTGCAGAGCTTCACCGTGTTCAAGCGGCGGTATAGAGTGGGAATTGCTTTCAGAAATACACCTGATTTCATTGTTGATAGCCTCGGTAACCTCCTCGGGTGATATAGGTCTGCCTTTGCTTTCATGCAGAAAATGACCGATATTACGGCAGTTTCCGACTTTATAGTTTCTTTCTTTATAATAATCATCTCTGATGGGATACACCATCTGACAGCAGAGCTGATATATCTTTTCATCAAGGGATAAGTCTGACAATAATTCTCTTGCCTTGATTTCTGCCGTTTTTATCATATAATCACTTCCGTAAATATTTGTCACCTTGTATCTGCATTATAACATTACTGCAATCTATGTGCAATAAAAAACGCAAATAAGATAAAGTCATATTAGAAAGCTTTTGTTTAATGATCACAACCCGTTTTGATTTTAACCGTGGATTTATTGTCTTTGAAGTTGTCTGACAAAATATTTTTTCGTTTTTAATACTTAAACTCATAAGATAGTTGTCTTTTTTCTATGACGTGATTAAATAAAGCTCTTATAAATATGTATCAACCCCTCATCGAAACATATGTGTTCGATAAGGGGTTGGCTCTTTTATTTATAAATATTTTTTATGCTTTATATCTTCTTGAAATACAGCTTGATGCTTTCACCGTCACCGGTTGCAAGACCGTTGAGAACAACGCCGGCATTCATCAGCGTTGCGCCTGAATATACCTGCTGAGAGAGGTCGCATATGTATTGTGCTTCAGGGTCGAGACCCTTTAATTTAACTGTAAGGCGTCTGTGTACTTCATCTCTTTTAACTGTAACCTTGGTGAGCAGGGCTTCTTTTTTGTCAGGTGAAACGAACTGCCACACTGCATAATAAGGGCTTTCGTTAGGGGATATCAGACGGTAAAGCTCACCGTAGTGGATAAGGTCATAATACTTGTGATATTCTTCAACCTGCAAGCGTACAATATCCTTTTCCTCATCGGTCATCTTTCTGGGATCCATTTCATAACCGAAGCTGCCCCACAGTGCCACATTACCTCTTGTTGCAATACCTGTGCGTGAGCAGTCAGAAACATGTGCGCCCATTGTTGAAGCGGGATAGCACATTGAGGTGCCGAACTGAATTGAAAGACGTTCGATGGGATCTGTGTTGTCACTTGTCCATATCTGGGGTGAGAAGCAGAGCATAGCCGGGTCAAAGCGTCCGCCACCGCCTGAGCAGTTTTCAAGAAGTATGTTGGGGAAGGTTGAGGTAAGTCTGTTCATAAGGTCATAGGTACCAAGAACAAAGCGGTGGAAAAATTCGGTCTGCTTTTCAGGTGGCAGAATAGCTGACGCCGCATCGGTGATGTTGCGGTTGAAGTCCCACTTGATGTAATCAATCTTGTTTTGTGAAATAACATCATACATCATCTGCCACAGATGGTCTCTTACATCCTTGCGTGAAACATCAAGCACGTACTGCTGTCTGCCCTGCATAGGTTCTCTGCCCTTGCAGTGTACATGCCAGTCGGGGTGAGCTCGGAAAAGGTCGGAGTCGGGAGAAATCATTTCGGGCTCATACCAGATGCCGAACTTGAGACCTTCTGCATTGACCTGTGAAATAAGGTTGCCGAGACCGCCCTTGAGCTTGTCTTCGTTTACATACCAGTCACCGAGAGAGCTGTTGTCACAATTTCTTTTGCCGAACCAGCCGTCATCCATAACCAGCATTTCTATGCCGAGGGGCTTTGCAGCCTTTGCAAAGCTGACAAGCTTATCGGTGTCAAAGTCAAAGTATGCAGCTTCCCAGCTGTTGATGAGAATGGGACGCTTCTTTGTTTTCCACTCACCGCGCACAAGGTTATTGTTATAAAAGCGGTGGAAGGTACGGCTCATTTCACCAATACCCGTATCGCTGAATACCATTACTGCTTCAGGTGTGTCAAAGCTTTCACCTGCAGCGAGATTCCAGGCAAAGTCGGTGGGGTTGATACCCATAATAAAACGGGTTGTGCCGTTATAATCACATTCTGCCATGGCGGAGAAATTGCCCGAATACACAAGGTTGAAGCCATAGCACCAGCCATATTCTTCGTTTGCACCCTTTTTCACAATTGCGGCAAAGGGATTGTGGCAGTGGCTTGATGAACCGCGCTTGCTCTGAACACCCTGAATTCCGTGGGCAAGGCCTCTGCGTTCAAGGGATCGTTCCTTGTTATGTCTGCCGTAAAGGGTGATCATATCATAATCCATATCAGGCAGATCGATGCACAGTGAGAAGGCGCGTTCAAGCTTTACGGGATTTTCCGAAGCGTTGAGCACTCTGACTCTGCGTGTCATAACACCCTCATTTGCAAATACGGTGTAGTAAAGGGTAACCTGCACGCCGGTTACCTTGTCCTCAGCATAAATTTCAAGAGTGTCAGCTTCACTTTCGTCATTGACATAGGTTGAGGGCATACCTTCAAGTGCAGGCTTTCCTGCATAAATCTTATATCCTGTGTAGCGAAGATCGGTTGTGCTGTCACCGTTGATGTTTCTGACGCTGAGGGCACTGATTCTGAAATCAGCCGCACCGTTGCAGCCGTACTCCATGGGTGCAGTATCAGGGCTATAGCCATAACCGCCGATAGCAGGATTTGTAGTGCTGAAGCTTGCATTGGTAGGTCTGTCGGTTCTGTCTGAAATAAATGTGTCAGGAATCAGCGCACCGTAATAAAGGTTAAGCAGATAGTTTTCCTTATACACATGAATTATGTAGCTTGAGTTTTTTGTGTCCAGCTTGAAGGTTTTGTTCAGGCTGTCATAAATAATAGGCATAGTTTTTTCCTCCGTTTGCTTTATGTTTTCTTCTGTGTCACAACTGCCTGAATCCGATTATATCACAAAGAAAACAATTAAACAAGGTACATTGTATCTTTCGGTAATCAGGAATTTTAACGATAACAGTAGCTTTACTATCTATTGGTAAATAATTTTTTTACAGTAATGCCTCTGACCAAAAAGTCAGGGGCATTTAATATCTCCCTGTTGAAAACCTTCGCTTAATTATGTTATAATTAATTAAATAAAAATTCAACTCAGGAAAAGGAGCTTTCATAATGAAAAAGTTATTATACATTGATGCCTGCATAAGAGATGAGCTGTCAAGAACCAAACGGATTGCAACACCCATTGTGGAGGCATTGAAGCAGAAATACGAGGTTCAGACACTTGTTATAAATGACCTTGATTTAAGCATTGTAAAAAAGGATCTTATAACAAAACGAAATAATGGCGATATTGACCCTCAGGTTATGTCCTGGGCAGAAAGTGTGCGTGATGCCGACAGAATTGTTATTGCGGCACCCTTCTGGGATATGTCAATGCCTGCAGCACTTAAGAATTTTCTTGAGCTGTGCTCCATTTTTGATGTTACCTTCAAGTCAGACGAAAAAACCTGCTACGGTAATTGCAAGGCTGAAAAAATGCTCTACATCACCACAAGAGGTATGGATATTGGCACCGGTGATGTGCTGGAGCAGGCCTCACCGTATCTTAAAGCTTTGTCCTGGCTTTGGGGTATAGGTCCCTTAGAGGTTGTTTCGGCACAGAATATGGACTACCTTTCTGAGACGGAAATTGAAGAAAGAATCAGCAAAGCAATTTCCGAAGGTCTGAAAATTGCAGAGGAGTTTTAATTGCTTGGTTATGGTATAATCCTTTCAGTAAATTTAATTTTATAAAAAGGTATTTAATATGGAATTTAACGAAAAATTACAAGAACTCAGAAAACAGAAAGGAATAACTCAGGAAGAGCTTGCAGAAGTGATTTTTGTTTCCCGTACTGCTGTTTCAAAATGGGAATCAGGCAGAGGCTATCCTAATATAGAATCACTGAAGGCTGTTTCCAAATTTTTCGGAGTAACTGTTGATGAGCTTTTGTCCGGTGAGCAGCTGCTTACAATATCCGAGGAGGATAACAAGCAAAAAGAGAATCATTTCCGTGACCTTGTGTTCGGACTTATTGACCTTGGTGTTGTTATGCTTGTTTTTCTTCCTTTTTTCGGGCAGAAGTCAGACAGTGTGGTTCAGAGTGTTTCACTTTTATCTATGACAGATATTGCACCGTATCTTAAGGCGGTTTATTGCGTTGCAGTTATTGGAATTGTAGCAGTGGGAGTTTTAACACTTGCACTTCAAAACTGTGAGCAGATTTTCTGGGTGCATAATAAAAGCAAAATATCCTTATTCCTAACCATTGCAGGAACAGTTTTGTTTGTGATAAGTCAACAGCCTTATGCTGCAATGTTTTTGATGATTTTCCTTATAATTAAGGTGTTGATGCTTATAAAATGGCAATGATACGAAAGGTGTCACTCAGGTGACGCCTTGTTTCTTGTGTGCTTTTTTATCCTGCCTTAAAATGTACTCAGGCGAAAGCCGAATACAGAAAAAAGGCAGGTCAAAAAATGAAAAAGAAAAATCTCAGCAATTTGTATGTCTCGGTATTTATGCTCACGGTGTTTGTTTTGTGGACGGTAGCTGTTCGCTTTATTGATGTAAAAGCAATCGGTCCCAACGGGTCAAGTGTAGGCTTTGCAACAATTAACACCATTGTCCACAATCTGACGGGTGTGCATATGTCGCTTTATCACATCACTGATTGGCTTGGTCTCGTGCCGGTTTTTGTTGCGATGGGATTTGCTTTGCTCGGACTTATGCAGTGGATTAAAAGGAAGCACTTAAGCAAGGTTGATTACAGTATTTTTGTTCTTGGCGGCTTTTATATTGCTGTAGTGGCAATTTATGCACTGTTTGAAGCAGTTACCGTAAATTACAGACCTGTGCTTATTAACGGATTTTTAGAGGCTTCTTATCCTTCATCAACAACTCTGCTTGTGATGTGTGTTATGCCCACGGCTATAATGCAGCTGAACAGCCGAATTAAAAGCATTTCACTTAAAAAATGTGTATCACTTATGATTACTGCATTTGTTGTCTTTATGGTTACAGGAAGACTTATTTCGGGTGTGCATTGGTTTACGGATATTGTAGGTGGAGCTTTACTCAGTACGGGTCTTGTAATGATGTACAGATATTCAGTGAATTTAAAAAAATGATTATACGGGGCTGTAAAAACTTTTGTTTTTTACAGCCTCTATTTCATAGGTTTTGGTTGAAAAGCTTCACTCTCTTGTGCTATAATCAGTCAGATAAATAAGAATTGCAGATTATGGAGAATAACATGAATAAAGTTATAGAGATAACAGATTTTCTTGCCCCTGAGCTGGATGTGTATGCACGGTTAACAGAGGGGCAGGTGTTAAACAGAGAATTTCCCGAAAAAGGGATGTTTATAGCAGAAAGCCCTAAGGTTATCGAGCGGGCCCTTGATGCAGGCTACGAGCCGGTCTCATGCCTTATGGAAAAAAGGCATATTGAGGGCGAAGGTAAGCAGATTCTACAGAGAATAAAGGATGTTCCTGTTTTTTGTGCGGAATTTGATGTTCTGACGCAGCTGACAGGCTTTAAGCTTACCAGAGGTATGCTGTGTGCTATGAAACGAAAAGCACTGCCTGATGTAAGAGAGCTTTGTGAAAACAAAAGGAGAATAGTTATACTGGATAAGGTTATGAACCCGACCAATGTGGGTGCTATAATCCGCTCAGCTGCAGCGCTTGGAATGGATGCAGTGCTTCTCACTCCCGGTTGCTCAGACCCTCTGTACAGACGAGCCGCAAGAGTCAGTATGGGCACCGTGTTTCAGATTGATTGGACATTTTTGCGCGAAGACAGTCTTGATGAAATAAAGGCTCTCGGTTTTAAAACTGTAGCTATGGCACTTAAGGATAATTCTCTTTCTATAAATGACCCCGGACTGACAGCCGAAAAGAAGCTCGCAATCATTATGGGAACAGAGGGCGACGGACTTTCTGATAAAACCATATCTGACTGCGATTTTACCGTAAAAATACCAATGTATCACGGTGTTGATTCCCTGAATGTTGCTGCCGCTTCCGCAGTAGCATTCTATCAGCTTGGCAATATAGGAAACGATATCTGCCAAAAGCAAGGCAGAACAAGAACAGATTTACAAAATCCTGTTAGAAATGGATAAATATAAAGGAAACTGAATATTAACCCCTGACTTTTAAAAAGTCAGGGGCATTTTTATATCGGATAATTCTTCGGGGAACAGTCGTATATAAAATTAGTTCTGATCCTTGAAAATAATCATCTCCCGTGATAGAATTAATACATATTCCGAAACAGCTTGTTTCGGATATAATATGCTTTATCACCGCAAATAATATCAGGGAGGTTAGTTATGCAGATTTTACAGACAATTACTTCTTATTTTGCTATAGCGGCAGCTTTTCTTTCTTCAATTTTTTCGTGGGGGGATGCGGCAATGCTACCTTTTACAAATGATTACAAAATTCCCGACAGTATTCCCGGCTACAGTGTGATTTCTACGGCTGAGAAAACTGATTGGAAGGCAAAATGGATATGGGATAAGGAAAACCTGACTGAAAAAAATGTCTGGATGTGCTTTAACAAAAAGGTCAGTGTTGATAAGGTTCCTGAAGAGCTTATAGCTCATGTCTCAGCCGATTCCAAATATTGGCTTTATATAAACGGCGAAACCGTTGTTTTTGAGGGAAGCGTTAAACGCGGACCTGATAAAAACAGCGGCTACTATGACAGTATAGATATTGCTCCTTATCTTAAAGAGGGTGAAAACCGAGTTTGTGCTCTGGTTTGGTTCTGGGATAACGAAACAAGCTATTCTTACTGCGGCAGCGGTCAGGGAGGATTCCTTTTTGAAGCAATAGGCGAAGGGGTCACAATTGTTTCGGATAAAGAATGGAAGGTGAAAAGAAACAGCGCTTATATAGATTCTGAGCTTTATCCGCCTAACTACAGACTTCCCGAATACAGTATTTATTTTGATGCAAGGGAAGATATGGCCGATTGGATAAATGAAGCTTACGATGTTGCATCATGGGAAGATGCAACTGAATATGCTGTTGGCGGAGAGGGTGTTTACGGCTCTCTTTATCCCAGAGGAATACCTTTTTTAAAGGATTACGGTCTTAAAGATTATGTGAATTCAAAGGATTATGAAAACTATACCGTAAAAGAGCTTTTCGGTAAAAAAATCACTGTAGATATTCCTTATAACGCACAGCTTACGCCTTATCTTAAAATCATAGCACCTGCAGGAAAGAAGATTCGCATAACAACGGAAAACACCTTGATCGGTGCAGTTTCAAATACCTACATAACTAAAGAGGGTGAGCAGGAGTTTGAGGCTTTAGGCTGGTTTAACGGGGAGCATATTACTTATAAAATACCTAAAGGCGTTACGGTTGTTTCTCTTAAGTACCGCGAAACGGGGTATGACAGCTCCTTCTGCGGCAACTTTAAGTGCGACGATGAATTTCTGAATTCGCTGTGGCAAAAATCTCTGCGTACGCTCTATGTTACTATGCGTGATAACTTTATGGACTGTCCCGACAGAGAAAGAGCCCAATGGTGGGGCGATGTTACAAGTGAAATGATTATGACAATGTACTCTATGGACAGTAATTCCTACCTGCTGTATCAGAAGGGTGTAGAGGCAATGCTTTCTCACATTGATGACACAAAGGTGCTTCAGACTGTAGTTCCCATAAGCGGTGACTATTTTGAGCTTCCCGTTCAGCAGCTTGCAGGAATCACAGGCTTCCTCACTTATTATGAATATACCGGTGACAAGGCTTTTATTGAAAAGGTTTATGATGCCTCACTTGATTATCTTAAGCTTTGGGAAATCGGTGAAAATAATCTTGTTGTTCATCGCAGCGGCTCTTGGGACTGGCCTGACTGGGGCAAAAAGGCGGATATGACAGCCATAGAAAATGCCTGGGTTTACTATGCTCTTTCTGCTACGGAGAAAATGGCAGAGCTTTTAGGTGAAGACGATGATATCTCCTTTATTACCGAAAGAAAAGATATTATCGCAAAGGGATATAAAGCTCTTCTGACAGAGGAAGGCTATAAAAGTGAAGATGCTGAAAAACCTGATGACAGAGCCAATGCCCTTGCAGTTTTGTCGGGTCTTGCAGAAAAAGAGCATTATGATACTATAACAAATGTACTCAAAACCACTAAAAATTCAAGCCCGTATATGGAATACTATGTTCTTGAAGCCCTTTGTAAAATGGGTGAGTATGAAGCTGCAAGAGACAGAATCAAGGAAAGATATGAGGGTATGGTGAATGAGGATTACTCCACTCTCTGGGAATTCTGGAATTCATGGCAGGGTACTATGAATCACGCTTGGAGCGGGGGGCCTCTTGTTATAATGAGCAAGTATTTTGCAGGTATTACACCACTTGAAGCAGGCTATGAAAAGGTTAAAATTGAGCCTCAGTACAATCTGTCTGACAGTATAAGCTGTACCGTTCCGAGTGTAAAAGGATTAATCACTCTGAATTATGAAAATGCTGAAGGGGACTGTGTTATTGACCTTACTTTACCTGAAGGTATAAATGCTGTTTTAAGTGTACCTGACGGAGCTGCAGTAAATATCAATTCAAAGCCTTTTTACCGTAACGGTGAGTATGTAAACGGATATAAAACCGGTGATGTGGAAATTGTGGAAGCAGCACACAATAACGGATAAGATGTACTTTAATTTTAAGTAACATAAGGAGCTGAAAAAACGAAAGTTTTTTCAGCTCCTGTTTTAATAATATTTATTCAGAAAATGTGCTTGCCGGGAGAAAGGGTATAAGCTTTCCCTTCAATAACAGCAACAGATTCTACCGGGGTCACGATTTCATAATGCACCTTGCCGTTTTCGTGCCACCAGCGTGAGGACACCTTACCGTAAGAAGTTTCTGTTTCTGCTTTAAACCAATCAATACGGTCGTCCGGGGTGGGGGCAAAATTTATTTTTGCAAAGCCGGGGAATTCTTCAACTGTGTTTATACCTGCCATAACACCGTACATCCAATCACCTACAGCTCCGTAAGCATAGTGGTTATATGAATTCATTGATACAGGCCAGATATCACCGTTGGGTTTAATGCCGTCCCAATGCTCCCATATGGTGGTAGCTCCCTTGCTGATGGGGTACAGCCACGAAGGATATTCCTTGCGTAGAAGCAGGGTGTAGGCAAGCTCTGTATACCCGTATCGGGAAAGCACGTGCAGAATATACGGAGTTCCGACAAAGCCGGTCTGTATCATATCACCTTGCTTGTGAATGAGCTCGGCAAGGGAGTCGGCAACAGCCTGAGGCTTGTCCGTAAGCTCAAACTGAAGTGCCATTATATGCTCAGTCTGAGTTCTGAAGTCATCACGGAATTCCTTGATAAAGGCGGCACGGATGTTTTTATAAAGCTCTTCATAACGGGAAATATCCCTTCCGAGTACCTTGCCCATTTTTATCAGTAAGCTTACCGTGTTGGCATAATAAGCAGATGCTACAAGATTGTCACGGGTGGGACCCTTGAACTTTCCGTATTTTCCGCCAAGCTCCAACCAGTCGGCATAATGATTGCCGCCAAACCACAGATTTGACTTAGTTGTAGACCCGGTGATGTATTCCACCCATTTCTGAACAGGTTCAAAAAGATTTTCTAAAATTTCTGTGTCACCGTAGGTAAGATAGCATTGCCACGGGCAGATAGCAATGGCGTCAGCCCAGGCAGTGCTTATTCTCGGCTTTCGGGGGTAAATGGAGGGTATAAAATCAGGCACAGCACCGTTTTCATACTGCTCAGCCTTTACATCGTTCAGCCACTTTTTAAAAAACTTCAGCACATTATAGTTGTAGCTTGCAGTGCGGATAAACACCTGAGCATCGCCCATCCAGCCAAGTCTTTCGTCGCGTTGGGGACAGTCAGTGGGAATATCAAGAAAATTGCCCTTCTGCCCCCAAATTATGTTGCTGAAAAGCTGATTGATAAGGGGATCAGAGCTTTCAATATATCCCGTGCGTTTCATATCACTGTGCACTACTACGGCAGTGAAATTTTTGGGGTTAATGTCAGCTGGGTATGAGTCAACCCGTACATATCTGAAACCGTAAAAGGTAAGTGTAGGCTTATATGTCTGCTTACCGTCCTTGCAGATATATTTATAAAGTGCTTTTGCACTGCGGTAGTTTGCGTTGTAAAAATTACCGTCCTTATCAAGAATTTCACCGAAGGAAAAAGAAATCTCATCACCTTTTTCAGCGTCAACGGTAATTTCAAGATAGCCCGTCATATTCTGACCGAAATCCAATACGGTTTCGCCTTTAGGTGTGATTATAACTTTCTTTACGCTGAGACGCTCCTGCTCTTTTACAGCTTCGCCCTCTTGCGCTATAAGTAAATCCTGGGTATTGTCTGCCGCTATGGCTGCATGAGTATCAAAAACTGGGGAGTGGGTTGCATCGTATATGATGCCGTTATACAAATGGCAGAAGCGCAGCCTGCTTTCTGAAACGAGCCAGCTTTCATCGGTACCGATATCCTCTTCTGTGCCGTCAGTATACACAATATGAAGCTGAGCAATAATTGCTTTCGGCTGAGGCTTTTTAAGTCTCCAGAACCAACCCTCGGCCAGCTCTAAAATAAGGCTGTTATCCTCCTGCAAAAGGTCTGTTACATCATAGGTCTGTACCTGAAGGCGGTTGTGATAGGAGGTCCATCCGGGTGCCATAATAAAATTCCCCACACGCTGACCGTTAAGCCTTGCTTCGTATACACCGCGTGCTGTTATGTAAAGAAAAGCGGAGTCAACCTGCTTTTCAATGTAAAAATCCTTCCTGAAAAGAGGACATACCTTACCCATATTATAGCAGGGAAGTATCCAATTGGCCTTTAACACGTCAATCACCTCACTGATGTCAGTTTAACAAATATTAAAAGCTTTTTCAATAGATTTTAAGGAAATAAGAGACTAAAAAAGAGGGGATTGAGTGATGTAATATTAAAATAAAGAGTTTTAACAAAACACTTTATTTTATTGGTAATATATGATATAATTTCTTTATTATTTATTCAGGAGATGTTAAAAATGAGCGACAATCGCGCAATGCAGTATGCTGAAATTCTTTCAAAGCTTATTAAGGTTGAAACTATTTCATCAAGAGAAAATAAGGATATTACAAAATTCCTCGGCTTTCATGAGGTGCTTCGTGAAACATACCCCAACCTTTTCAAGGTGGCTGAGGTTGAGAATTTTGACGGCAGCCTTTTGCTTAAATGGAAGGGTACAGACTCATCCTTAAAGCCCATTATGCTTATGAATCACCACGATGTTGTTGAAGCAAGCGGTGAATGGACTCATCCCGCATTTTCAGGTGCAATTGCTGACGGTAAGGTATGGGGCAGAGGTACCCTTGATACAAAGGGCGGCCTTGCTATGATGTTCCAGGCTGCAGAAGAGCTTATTAAGGATGGCTTTACACCCAGAAGAGATACATATTTTGTAACTGCCTGCACCGAAGAAATCGGCGGCGAAGGCGGAGATGCTATTTCCCGTGAATTAGAAAAGAGAAATATGAAGTTTCATATGGTGCTTGACGAAGGCGGTATGATTCTGCATGATCCCATCGGCGGTGCTGACGGCACCTTTGCTATGATCGGTGTTGGCGAAAAGGGTTATGTTGACCTTAAGTTTATTGCAAAATCAAACGGCGGTCATGCATCTGCTCCCGGTAAGAATACTCCTCTTGTCCGTCTCGGTAAGTTTATGGCTGAGGCTGAAAAGGCAGAATGCTTTGAGGTTTATATGTCTGATACTGTCAAGGAAATGCTTTCCCGTTTTGCACCCACAATGAGCGGTGTTATGAAAGCAGCCTGCGGTAATGTTAATACCTTCAAGCCCGTGCTTAAAAAGGTAATGCCTATGATTTCACCTGCCGGTGCAGCAATGCTCAGAACAACTCTTGCTTTTACAATGAGTAAGGGCTCCGACGGTGCAAACGTTATTCCTCAGGAGGCCTGGGTTGTGGGCAATATGCGTTTCTCACATCATCAGGGTAAGAAATCAAGCGTTGATGCAATTACAGCTCTTGCAAAGAAGTATGATATTGAAACTGAGGTTATTGATGACGGTATTGAATCAGATATTACAGATTTCAAGGGCGAAGCATTTAAGTTTATTGAAAAAGCGGTTGACAGTGTTTTCCCCGAGTACAAGTCTGTTCCTTACATTATGAATGCCGCAACAGACAGCAGATATTTCTG
>JAXJQQ010000119.1:0-4003 GCA_036311065.1 Acutalibacteraceae bacterium
AGCAATTTCTTCTGTAATTTCAAGAACTTTTTTCGCAGTTTTAGGATCAAGTGCAGCTGTATGCTCATCAAGGAGCAAAAGCTTTGGCTTTTTAAGTGTTGCCATAAGTAGAGTCAAAGCCTGTCTTTGTCCACCTGACAAAAGTCCCACCTTTGCAGTGAGTCTGTTTTCTAAGCCTAAACCAAGAATTTTAAGAAGCTCTTTGTATTCTGCTCTTTCTTTCGATGTGATACCTACACGCAAGGTCCTTCTTTTACCTCGTCTTGCAGCAAGAGCGAGATTTTCCTCAATTTGCATATCTGCAGCGGTACCTGTCATGGGATCCTGAAAAACTCTGCCCAGGTACTTAGCTCTTTTATATTCAGGCAAATGTGTAATATCAACACCGTCTATTACAATGCTTCCGCAATCAACAGGATATACACCTGCAATCATATTAAGCATTGTAGATTTACCTGCACCATTACCGCCGATAACTGTTACAAAATCACCTTCAGAAAGATGAAGATTGATTCCGTTTAATGCCTTTTTTTCATTTATAGTTCCGGGATTAAATGTCTTTTCAACTTCTGATATGTTAAGCATTTACTTTACCCCCTTTATGTCTTTTCATATGCTTCTCGGCATATTGTCCTTTCCAATGCGGAACTGCAAGGAAAATTGCAACAATAGACGCTGATAAAAGCTTCATAAGATTTGCATCCATTCCTAATGTTATAACTGCCTGAATAACGATATAGTAAATAATGGAACCGAGTGCTACCGACAGAAGTCTTAAGGCAAAGTTTTTGAAAATCTTACCGAATAATGCTTCGCCTATAATTACGGCTGCAAGTCCTATAACTATGGCACCCTGCCCCATTTTAACATCGGCAAAGCCCTGATACTGAGCAAGGAATGCTCCTGAAAATGCTACAAGTCCGTTTGAAAGCATAATTCCAAGCACCTTGTTGAAATTTGTGTTTATTCCCTGTGCACGGCTCATATTAAGATTTGTTCCTGTCGCTCTGATACCACATCCCATTTCAGTTCCGAAGAACCAATAAAGAGCAGCAATCAAAACAATTAAAACCACACCTACTGTTATAAGCGGATTATGGAACGCAAATTCCTTTACCCAACGAAGAGACACAAGAAGGTCTGTTTGATTTACATTTACAGACTGATTGGCTCTACCCATAATCTTAAGGTTAATGGAATATAGTGCAAGCTGAGTAAGTATTCCTGACAAAATTGCAGGGATCCCCATGAAGGTGTGCAAAAGTCCTGTAATTGCACCTGCCAGTAGTCCTGCGATAAATGCAATAAGCATTGCAAGCCACAAATTGCAACCATTTAAGATTAGAATAACTGCAACCGCTCCACCTGTTGCAAAAGAGCCATCAACAGTAAGGTCGGCTACGTCCAAAATTCTGTATGTTATATAAACGCCTATTGCCATGATACCCCATATAAGTCCTTGTGAAAAAGAACCGGGTAAGGCATTTATTAGTTGTGTTATAATCTCCATTCTATCCACCTCTGTTAAAACTTATTTAGCCGGAGAGAAATATTTTCCCTCCGGCCGAAGATTTCAATAATTATTTGTCTTCAATAGCTGTATATCCTTCAAGAGGTGTAATTCCCAAAGCTTCACAATTCTGCTTGTTGTATTTTGGTGTTTGCTTTTCTGCATACTCAATAGGCATTGTAGAAATACCAGCACCATCTCTTAGAATTTTAACTGCCATCTTACCGGTTGTGTATCCAAGGTCGTAGTAGTTAATAGAAAGTGTTGCAATACCACAGCCTGCACAAATACCTTCTTCACCGGCGATTACAGGAATCTTTTTAGGTTCGCAGATGTTATCAATGATTCCGGTATTTTCTGCTACAGTATTATCTGTCGGAACGTAGATTACGTCTGATTTATCTGCTGCTGTTGTACAAATCTGAGCAAGGTCATTTGAATCTGTGAACGGATATAATGTAGCATTAAGACCTTTCTTTTCAAGCTCAGCCTTTACAACATCAACCTGATACTGGCTGTTTGCTTCCTTTGAGCAGTAAATAAGACCAACTTCTTTTGCATCCGGGCACCATTCGGTAATCATTTCTGCCTGTTTGTCAAGAGGAGCAAGGTCAGATGTACCGGAAATGTTTCCGCCTACTGTTCCGTTGAAGTTCTTAATCTCAAGAGCTACACCATATTCTGTAACAGATGTACCTAAGATCGGAATATCACCTGTTGCTGCTGATGCTGCCTGAAGAGCAGGAGTAGCATTTGCCATAATAAGGTCTACATTATTTGAAACAAATTGGTTTGCAATTGTTGAACAGGTATTAGGATCATTCTGACCGTTCTGGAAATCAAATTCAACTGCATCTTCACCAAGCTCGTCGATAATTGCCTGTTTGAATCCTTCTGTTGCGGCGTCGAGTGCTTCATGCTCAACGAGCTGAACAATACCGATTTTATACTTTGCTGCTGTTGCTTTGTCTCCTGAGCAACCTGTTAATGATAAACATCCTACACAAAGTGCAAGTGCCAACATAATTGATAATAACTTTTTCATAACTAAAACTCCTTACATAAAATTGATTTTTAAATTGATTGGTTTTTTTCAAGTACTTGCTTTTTTGTTAAACATAGTATATAATATTTTTCAGCATTAGTCAAACGAATAGTTTTAATAGTTATCATTAAGATTTTTAATGTTGGAGGGAATATTATGGAATTACGCAATTTAATAACTTTTATTCATGTTGCAGAACTTGGCAGTTTTACAAAAGCCGGAGAACAGCTCGGCTACTCTCAATCGACTATATCCGTTCAGATAAAACAGCTTGAAGATGAGCTTGGTTGTCTTTTATTTGAAAGAATAAATCATACAATTACTCTTACCGAACGTGGCCACGAGCTTGTGTCCTATGCCCATCAGGTTCGTGCATTAACCGATGAATTCATCGAAAACCTTGATGAGGAGGAATGTAAAGGTCATATACATATTGTAACGCCAGATTCTGTATGTGATGGTATGATTAACCGAAATTATATGGATTTTCACCAAAAATACCCATATATTTCTATTTGCTTCTCGACAGGAGACTCAGGCGTAATGCTTGATATGATTGACCATAATGAAGCAGATGTTATCATAACTCTTGATGGACGTATATTCAACAAGGATTATGTTATAGCTAAAGAAGAAAAGATTCCGATGCACTTTGTAGCTAATTCTAATTCCAAATTTGCCGAGAAAAAGAATTTATCAATTAAAGATATTATAAACGAGCCTTTTATTCTTACCGAACACGGACAAGGCTACAGAAGAGTTTTTGATAAAGAGCTTGCAAAAAGGTCATTGGAAATTTCTCCTATTCTTGAGATTGGAAGAACTGATATGATAACCACTCTGCTTGCCCAGGGAGATATGATTTCTTTTCTTCCCGATTTTGTAACAAAGGATATGATCAAATCCGGAGATTTGTGTTATCTTGATGTGTGCGATATGGATATTGAGATTTGGAAACAGCTTATATATCATAAAAATAAATGGATGTCTAAAAGTTTGAAAGCATTTATTAACTACATAAAAGAGAACGAGTTCTCAATATAAATAAATTGAGGGTGTATAGCACATTTAAGCCGTACACCCTCTTATTCTGTATCATAATTTATGAATTCACTGAATAATCCTTTTTAAAGCCATGAGCACCAAAGATTTGCCACTGCCCTACTCCAAGTCTTTGCATAATTGCTTTTCTTTCTTCAAGACATAGCTTTGAGTCAGTATCAACTGAAGTCATAAGTATCGGTGCATACTGATTATATTCCGCCTGTTCTGCAGTAAGGCCGTGCATATTAATATAAACATCACGAGTGATTGCAATATGCTTCGAATAATCTATCAGCACTATTTCTCCGGGCAAATGTCCGCCTTTTCCCTCATATACTTCAAAATGTAATTCTTCAAAATCAAAAAATCCAATTTGTGTAAGCGGTTCTGATGGATTTTCTACA
>JAXJQQ010000120.1:0-5681 GCA_036311065.1 Acutalibacteraceae bacterium
CAACTCCTTTCTTCGGGGTGTTAGGGGTGATAAACCCTTAACAAGCGAATTTGACCGTTCAAATTCAGTGCTTGTTAAGACTTAGCCGCAGGCTTTTACCCTTTAATACAGTTCGTCGTAAAGATACTCTCGCTCTTCAGAGCAGTAGTCATCATCGCAATCTTCATCGCAGTTTTCACAAGGATTTTCCGCCGAACTTTCTGCTTCGCAGACGATTGAATCAATATTATTTTCGGTAAATTCAACTACATCAGTATTAAATAAGATGTCTTTTGCTTTTGCGATTGCCTCATCACCGCAACAAGCATTAATCTTCATAGGCTTTTTAAAAGTTACTGATACTGTTACATTATAAGATTTCATTTTCAATTCCTCCGTTATCTTTCGTAATCTTTATTTTTATTTGGGTTATATGGAACCTTTGTTATTCCATCTCCGGTTCTGTAAAATCTTTCGGGATATTTAAATCTTTTAATATATTCTTCAGTTTGCCTTTCCGACAAACCAATAAATTCATCTTCTTTGCTATCACATATGAAACAAGTTCCTGCAATAACATCACAAACCTTACCTGTTTCATTACACAAGCCTCTGTTAAACGGTAAGTTTCTTTCCCTACCTTCACGGTTATGAATGAGCAATCCATCCGACATAGAAACTACATCAATATTTCCGCCGACAACCGATTGCATACCTTCGAGTGTTGCATCTATTTCTGCTGCTCTTGCAACCTTACCGGGTTCAAGTAAAACAACTTTTATTTTTTCAGGTTCATTTTCTTTCGCTTCAAAAACGACTTCTGTAAAATTGTCAGCATCAAGAATATGGTCACCTTTATACCATTCATCGGTTACAATCTGTTCTGCTTCTTCCTGTGTTTCCGCTTCAACTTCAACCGTTTTTTTCAAAGTTTCGGTTATAGTAACTTCAAATTTTTTCATTATCTACAAGCAACCTCCTTTTCAAAAGTTCTGTATGGTAGATTTTTTGAATAACATAAATAGTCATTAACATCTTTACCTACGGGTACAAAATGTTTTTTTACTGTGTATTTATCTTTCAATAAATTGCTTATTACCTCTGCAGCTTTACGGCCTGCAGAGTCATTATCCAAATGAAGATAAACAGTTTTCAGCTGTGGATTATCTTTGAGTACAGTTCGTAATGAAAGTGGTATCTGTGCATTATTCATGTTTTTTGTCGGCTTATATACTCCGGATAAAGAAACAAGGTTCTGACTTTTGAAATCAGAACCCTGCTCGTATAGAAGTGTTGCATAAGATAATAAATCTATTGCACCTTCAAAAATATGAATATTTGTATTTTCTTTATTTACCAACCGAAAAGGAAAAGTTTTATCACTTCCGTAAGCATCACCGATATATCTGTACTTTTCCGTACCTCGCATACCTGCATATTTAGGAATATTGTTTTCATCATAGCCGACAAAAACAATATTGTTCATCGGCACACTTTGATAGAGCATACCGTGTTCAATGAAGTAAGAAATAACCTCTTCGTTAATTCCTCTTTGCTTCAAATACTCGATTGCAATATCGTTGTTTTCTGCTTTGGTTGGAAGTATAAGATTTTTTTCTGTTCTCGGTTTTGGTTTTTCATATTGTTTTCTTAAAGCACTTTCATCGTTTGCAATTTGTGAAACGGCTTCTATGAAAGTCATATCACGCACTCTCATAAGATAATCAACAGCACTTCTTCCGCCGATACCTCTTGACCACCACATCCACATTCCATTTGATATTTTCAAACTGTCGTGAGTTTTTGTAGTGTAAGTGTTGCCTGAAATTCTCACAAGCTCGTCAGGTTCATAAGTCTGCAGATATGTGAGAAGATCCATTTCTCTTGCTCTGCTGATAGCACTTTGAGAATAATATGCCATTCTATCTGCTGTCCCTATCTGCTTTTACTCTTGCAAGTTTAATAAGATCATTGGCTTTATTCTCAATACAATCACGAATTTCATTCATATGGTCACTATCGTGCTTTTCCCAAGCAAGGAATAATTTATCAAGGGGGTTCTTTTCTTTCAAAAGAGCTTTACACTGTTTTGCATCAAGGTCGTTTTCTTCAAGCGACAATAATATATCTTCACGGATAACAAGTTCGTAGGCATACTGAATAATATTTTCAGGAGTCATAGTTTTTAATGAACTTATGAACTCCTGTTGCTCTGCATATATCTTTTCGTATAACGCAGTATTTAACTGTTCAAGTGTCATTTTTCTTTTCCTCCTCATTGAGCTTTGAGCAGGAAAGAAGCTCTGCCCTGAAGCTCTGTTTACAATCTTTAGGGCAATTACGGCAATTTTCATTGAATTTAATTTCGCCTTTTTGATTTACATAAAATGACATTTCTTCATTTACAATCACATAGAATCGCCCTCCTTATGATTTATAGAATTTATTATATTTCTGTACATTTCTTTTTTCTCTTCGGAGCAAGGTGAGATAAACCTTATTGACATTCTGCTTTTTTCAACTTCATACCTTACTCCACCGTCATCATCTTCATAAATTTTTCTACAGCATTCCGGATGCTCCTGATAAAATTTTGCTAATTTCTTTTTGAGTTTATAGTTATATGTGATGATAGTTGCAGTGGGATTATAATCATCGAAATAAATATCTGTTGTCTGACCCACCTTTTTTGACTTTTCTCCCATAAACACTCTCTTTTCATAAACTTTTTAAAATAAGCCTTTTTTGAGGTAAAAACGCACCTTGTACTACGGGCAGTTTTGCACCTTTTTTGTCAAAAATCGGATAGATTTTCTTTAAACGATACTTTGGTTATTAAAAAAATTTCTATTTGACGATTTGGTGATTCTGCCCATAGTAATACGAAAAATCTGAATAAAATTGCCTTCGTTTTTTTAGAAGACAAAAGCGACAAAAGAATTTAATCTTCTGTCGCTCATTATCAGTATCAATTTAATTTTTTTCGGTTTGTTTTTCATCGTATCGGATAGCCGGTTTACTATTTTTTAAATAAAAAATCATACCGGGTTTTCTTTCAAAAAAGCCTATATCTTTCTTCCAACTTATACCGCATTTACAGTGTTGCAAACCGATAAACTGTTGTTTCATCTTTCGTCCGCATTCGGGACACACCTTGTTACTCTTACCCATAACAATTACCTTGCATCTCGGCTTATATTCCTTACCGTTCTTGTTCTCGGAAGAGAAAGCAGTTCTCTTGCTCTGACCTCAATTTGTTTTTCAATCGCCTGTAATCTTTCTTCAGGAAGATTAATTGACGGATGTCTTTGGAATTTAAAGCCTAACAGTTTCCGAAGCTGTGCTGCCTGTTTTTTGCCCAGCACTTCCTTACAAATTCTTTCAAAAGAAACGCCGTAAGGAGTTGAACGGGTTTTTGCGTATTCTGAAAGATTATTGAAATCATTAGGCATCGCCATATTAAACAATGAAAAACCGTTATCAAATATAGGGGCGGGACCTATAACTTTACCTGTATGATTATCTCGTAAGACACCGAAGTTTCCGAAATGTCTGTCCTCGTTATATATAACTGCATCGAACACAAGCATACTGCAAAGTTCTTCATAAGCATCTGCACTTATTGTTTTATAATAGTCAAGACAAGCCTTTATACCGCCCTCTCTTACAATTCGTCCGATTGGAATAAATGCAGTATCAATATCGGTAAACAGCTTGCATTTTGAAGCTAAAATACCTTTCCAATTTTCAAGATCATAAGGAACTGCATTAAGTCCCATTGTTTTGGCAATCTGATAAGCATAATATTCACTGTAAGGCTCTTTGCCTGTATTTGCGGCACCTTCAGTTCCGCCCTTATACAAATAGATGCCGTCATCTTCTATATATCTCCAAGCTTTACGAAGCATACCCTGTGTTGTAAGCTCAGGAGAGGTTGTGAAAGCTCTGTTAGAAGCATTAGCACCTGTATAAGCGACAAGGGATAACACCTCAGAAAAACGATTTTCATAAAGATTGTATTCTTCAAATTTACCGTTAAACTCCTGTGGCACTACCCAATAACTGTCATTCAAAGACAAGCCTTTGCAAACATCTATAATTCCTTTAGTATTGTTTATACTCAATCCTAATGATTTAAGAATTTCATCAACAAAAGTTCTGTTCTTCGGAATAACTCTTTTCTGTAACCATTTGAGTATTCCGTCACTTGTCGGCACCAAATCAAGAGGAAGAAGCTCTTTTAAATCTTCACGAACGGTGTGAATTTGTACGCACAATCCCTCTAAGCCTTTTTCTTCCAGAGAAAAGGTAACAAGTGTCTGATTGTACAGTTTCAGATTATATACATTACTCATCGGTTCGCTCCTTTCTTCCAAACTTAAATTGATATCTTTACCTAAAGCGGTACATATTTTAACAAGCATATCTATACTTAAATTCTGACTACCGCTTTCAATGCGGCAGATATTGCTTCTCTGAGTCCCCATAAGCTGTGCCAACTGTTCCTGCGATAAACCTTTTTCAAGTCTTGCAGAAATAAGTTGAGATATTATTTTTTGCCTTGAAACAACCAAATCACTCATTAAAATCACCGCCAAAGATATTTTACACTATTATGTTATCATATATGATAACAACTGTCAATGTTTTGAAAAATATATTTATATTTATCGTTCAACTTCCTTGCTTCTGTTTCTTTCGGATGAATCAGCAACATCAGGTTCACCATCAACAATTTCATTATCCTTATGGTCCATGTCAAGAAGTGCGTTAAGCTCTGCTAACCTCTCCATTTTCTGTGAGAGTTCTTCTTCCTGTGGGAACGGTCTTTCAACCTCCGCTTTTGCATTTTCAAGCTGCACCTTTGTATCTGCAAGCCTTTCCTCGCAAGCCTTTAATTTATCCGGCATTGAAGATATAAGATTATCAAGACGGGTAATATTACCGTAAATATCAGCACCAAGAGATACCGAATGTCTAAGATAGCCAACAAGAGTTAATACATATTCCTTTTCAAAAGAATTGAATGACAGCTCCATATTAAAGCCACGATATGAACCGATTGATTTCGGGTCGGGTGATGTCATTGCCTTACAAGCAACCAATATTGCTGAACCTGCACCTTTCTTTTCGTCATAGGTAACATCTTCAACTACCATTGGAGAGAAGTTATCTGCGTTAAGGAAGGTGTTTTCTTTTGCTCTTTGAATATCTGCATTGTACCCGGCAATTCTTTCTTCGCCTTGCTTTATCTGCTGCGGATAGAACTTAATAATTCTGTCCTCAAGGCTGTATCTCTGACTTAAATGGTTCTGTTTCAAAAGTTTGAGCTTTGACACTGCAACATCCAAATCCATTTTTTCTTTGATATACGGATTGCCCGTTGCAAGTGCCTTAATTTCGGCATAAGATAGCGCCTGCTCGTCAACATCTTCTGCTGAACGCACAGGCGATTTTGAAGTCATAATCTGACCTATAAACTTTTGCTTATTCTCAACGAGCTGATAAAGGTAAGCATCGAATGTCTGCTCCGTAACATAACTGTAAATCTCAACTTCGGGATTTTCGTTACCCTGACGGATAATACGGCCCTCTCTCTGCTGAAGGTCAGCAGGTCGCCACGGACAGTCTGTGTGATGAATTGCAATTAGCTTATTCTGCACATTGGTACCTGCGCCCATCTTCGCTGTACTACCTATAAG
>JAXJQQ010000121.1:0-11370 GCA_036311065.1 Acutalibacteraceae bacterium
GGGCTTCTATAACCGTTTCAAACTGTGTGCTCTCGTTGGAAACAAGCTGTTTTGCTCTTTCAATGATAGCTTCTTCCATACCGAGGTGAAGTGAAATTGCAAAAGCGTTTGAGCGGCCCGGTGTACCGATTAAAAGGCGGTAGGTGGGCTTGAGACTCTTTACGTCAAATTCACAGCTTCCGTTTTCAATGCCCGGTGTCTGCAAGGCATAAGCCTTAAGCTCGGCATAGTGGGTTGTAGCGGCGATTTTTGCACCCTTTTCGTGTATTTTTTCAAGTATGGAAATAGCAAGGGCGGCACCCTCAACAGGGTCTGTACCTGCACCTAATTCATCAATAAGCACAAGGCTTTTTCCGTCAGCTTTTTCAATTATATCAATAATATTCACCATATGTGACGAGAAGGTGGAAAGGCTCTGCTCAATGCTCTGCTCATCACCGATGTCAGCAAGAACCTTATCAAAAACAGAAATTACACTTCTGTCACCAACAGGGAGCATAAGACCGCACATTGCCATAAGGCTCATAAGGCCGAGAGTTTTGATTGATACTGTTTTACCGCCTGTATTGGGACCGGTGATAATAAGGGTATCAAAATCCTTGCCCAGACGGATATCTGTTGCAACAACCTTTTTCGGGTCAATAAGTGGATGACGGGCGTTGCGAAGGTTGATTATGCCATCATCGTTGATTTCGGGCACCGTTGCCTTCATTTCATAAGCAAGCTTTGCCTTTGCAAAAATGAGATTCAGCTCAACTGCACACTCATAGCTTGCCTTTATGCCTTCATAAAAGCCGCCCGCTTCCATTGAAAGCTCAAAAAGTATACGCTCAATCTCGTCTCTTTCCTTGCTCTGGAGCACCTTTATTTCGTTGTTGGCTTCAACAACTGCTGTGGGCTCAACAAAAACCGTTGCACCGCTTGATGAGGTATCGTGAACAAGGCCTGAAACTTCACCACGGTGTTCAATTTTTACGGGAACAACGTATCTGCCGTTACGCATTGTAACAATGGATTCACGAAGATACTTCTGAAAATATGATGACTTCGTCATCTGGTCAAGCTTATCTCTTACCTTTGAGGAAGCTATGCGGATTTTTCTTCTTATATTGTAAAGCTCAGGGGAAGCGTTGTCGCTCATTTCCTCTTCACTTATTATGGAGTTGGTGATACGGTCCTCAAGAAATTTATTGGGAGACATACTTTCAAAATATGTATCAATTGAAGTCACAACACCGCTGTTTCTGCTTTTCCATTCTGAAAGGGAGCGGATAACACGAAGCACCTCCGCAATGTCAAGCAGCTCACGCATATTGAGTGCACCGCCTGCCGAAGCACGGTAAAGAGAATTATTAACATTTTTAAGACCGCCGAAGGAGGGTGCACCGAATTTTGCCATCAGCATATGTGCATCATCGGTCTGCTTTAAAAGTACCTTCGCAAGGTCGATATTGGTTTCGGGCTTAAGATTTTCCGCAAGCTCTCTCGCATCCTCGCAGGAAGTGAAATCAGCGAGCCTGGAGAGGACTTTGGGAAGTTCAAGGGCTGTAAGGTGCTTATTATTCATTTTCTTCAGCTCCTTTCTTTTAAATATCTGTCATTGTTTTATAAAAATCAAGCGTTTTGTAATTTCTCATTGTAACCTTTTTAAGGTATCTTTCCGTAAGGTCGGAAAGGGCAAGTATGCCATCGGGGGGCAGATTGAAGGAAAAGACCTTTTCAGGTGATGAAAAGCAGATATGCCGCATAGCACTTATAATTCCTGCACCGAGTTTCACAAGCCGGTCACTGCTTTTGCATTTTTCACAAAAAAGCATACCCGTATCAAGGCTGAAATACATATCCTCACATTCAAATTCTCCGCATCCGTGGCAGGCTACAAGGTCAGGCATATAGCCTGAAAGAGCACAAAGACGAAGCTCTGTTACGGCTTTTATGAGCCTTTCGTTTTTCTTTTTGTTTGTAAGAAGATAAACGCTGTTAAGAAGAAGGGAAAGGTATTCACCCGAATCCTCTTCTCGAGGTGAAAGCTCTGCTGCTATTTCCGCAAAATACTGAGCAAGGGATAAAGAGGTGATATCCTCACGAAGGGAGAAAAACACCTCTTTGGCTGTTGATTCTTTTATAACATAAATATTATTTTTTCTTTTTTCAATTGCAAAATCTGAATAGCAGAGAAGACCTGTTGATGAAACATTTTTGTTTTTAGGATTTCTCGCACCGTTTACAAAGGCGGTAATAACACCCTTTTCCCTTGTAAGAACCGTTACAAGTCTGTCCTGCTCACCTGTAGTCTGCTCTCGGATCACCATACCATCCGTCTTCATCAAAGTCATAATTAACTTCCTCCGGACCCGGATCATCGGGATAAAGCTCTTGTGCAACCTCTGTTTCATAGCCGTTCAGGTCATCATAGGGAGCACTTTTATATTTAAGATAATCGGATACTTTACCTGTTCTGGTAAATTTTTCCCATAAATCCCGTTTGTTCATATTAATCACCTTCCGTAAAATTACTATTATTATAATTCTCCGTAAAGTATGAAAGTAAACGGTGGAAAAATATGTTCTATGTTATAAACAAAAATACCGATTAAAATTTGTTAAAGATTAGTCAAGACCGAAATTGTGAATAAGACCTTCTCTGTTACGCCAGTCTTCCTTTACCTTTACCCAGCACTGAAGGTTAATTCTGCAGCCAAAGAATTTTTCCATATCCTGACGTGCATAGGTGGAAATTCTTTTTAAGGTTGCACCCTTTTTGCCGATGATTATACCCTTATGGCTTTCTCTTTCACAGTAAATGGTTGCTTCAACATCCATAAGGTCAGTGTCGGAGCGCTCACGCATTTTTTCAATTGCAACGGCAATGCCGTGGGGGATTTCCTTATCAAGAAGGCGAAGCATTTTTTCTCTTACAATTTCCGATGCAATTACTCTTTCGGGCTGGTCTGTAAGAGTATCGGCAGGGAAAAAGTGCTCTGAGGGGAAGGCAAGGGCACAAAGCTCCTTTTCAAGCTCAGAAAGTCCGTCGTTTTTTGCTGCGGAAACGGGTACAACAGCAGTAAAGGAGAAAAGCTGAGTAAGCTGTGCAATTCTTGTAATAAGCTCCGTTTTATCTTCCACAGTGTCAATTTTATTTATTGCAAGAATAACGGGCATTTTTTCTTTCTTGAATTTTTCAATCAGCTGAAGCTCACTCTCCTTCAGCTCGCCGTAGGGTTCAATCACAAAAAGGCAGGCGTCAACGCCGGAGATACTGTCACCTACAGCCTTGATCATCTTTTCACCCAGCTTTGTTTTGGGCTGGTGAAAGCCCGGAGTGTCGGTGAAAACAAGCTGAATTTCATCTTTAGTCAGAACACCCATAATTCTTGTTCGGGTGGTCTGAGGCTTATCGGAAACTATGGCAATTTTCTGACCTAAAAGTCTGTTGAGAATTGAGGATTTACCAACATTGGGCTTGCCTACAATTGCAATAAAAGCTGTTTTGTTCTGAGTCATAATCAGTATTCTCCGTTTTCGTTATATAAAATGAAGTTTGAGTAGCCTGCTCTTTTCATAGCCCTGAAAAAGCCTCTCGTATAATCTGATGTATCCACAACGGGTACAAATGCCTTGTCCTTATAATTATGGCTGATGTCAGAATAAAGGCTGAGCATGGAAGCGTAGTCTGTTTTTTTATCAATAATAAATTCGGGTTTTCTTTCTGAAATATCTGCGGCAACACCGTTGCATGGGGCATCGTTAATACTGCCGTGGTATATATCGGGATTACCCTCTGCAGCGTTATCAGCAGAAGTGCCTAAAAGAATGAAAGCGTCTTTCGGCAGAGCCTTGTCCGCTTTTTTAATGAGGGCTTTAAGTGCGGAATTTCTGCTTTTGAAGCTATTGCTGTAGGGATAGGTTGCTCCGGCGGCATTACCTTCAAACGGAAATTGACAGGACTCAAGAACAAAGCCCCTGACCCCTAATTTATAAAGCTCTGTAAGAACAGATGTGATATAGCTGTGAACTTTTTTGCTGAACGGATTGAGCCAGGGCTTTCCGCCTTCTTCTGTTTTACCGTCAAGCCAATTTATGTCCGTATCCATATATTTTACGGCAAATTTGCTTTTTGCTGTTGCTGTAAGAGTATCCTCAAAGCAGTAAACACGGGCAATTACCGTAATACCTGCATTCTCAAAAAGGTCTATTGCTCTTCTCACGGTATCGTTATCAAAAACAGAAGCCTTTGCTGCAATGGCATATTCATGCTTTGAGGTGTAATTGAGCTTTCCTTCCGGTGTTTTGAACTCAATGAGCACACTGTTGCCGTTCTTTTTACGTATTTCTTTTATAAGGGAGCTTATATATCCTGAGTCTCCGAGACGGGCAGAGGGCATATAAAGGGCTTTTATCCCGCCTTTTTGAATAAGACTTTCTTTTTCTGTTCCCTCGGGTGCGATTTCCTGAATTGCAGGGGGCTCTTTATATGAAAACTCAAGACCGAGATTAACAGTGAAGAAGGAAGCACCGCATATAAAAAGAAAAAGACAAGTATATAAGGCGTATTTTACAAAGTTTGATTTGACTCTGATATTTTTTCTTCTTTTAATGGGGATGTTACCTGCAGGGTATTCCCGTGAGAAGGTGTAATAGCTCTTTTTTACTTTAGGGGGCGGAGTGGCCTTTAAAGAAACGAGCTTTTGTTTTAATTTTACTTTTTTCATAAACAGTATCCTTTTAAATAAATAAGCTTTCGCCTGAAACACAGCTCAGTGCAAGAGCGATAAGGCTGACATAGATGAAAAGGGCAGGTGTGCCTTTGAAAAATTCAGGAATATGTGGATTTTTGTTAATATGCCTCATACCGTTTCTTATAAGCACAAGTGAAATCACAAAGGCGAGGCCTGCACCTGTTCCCAGGGCTATTGAATTTGCAAAAGTATTACCCGCCTTGAGATTAATACCGGGCAGTGCGGCAACGAGGGTATTGAAGGCACACATTGAAAGAGAATTCATAAACTTTTTATCAGCATGAAGAAGTTTTTTGCAAAATACGGCAGCAATAAGATATATAACTGCTAAGCAGATGATAAAAAGTACATAGCTGAATTTAAGGGGAAGTGCCGCTAAGAACGGGACTTTAATTAGCAATGAGCTTGTAAGTGAGCTCAGTATACAGAAAACGGTTACCGTTATTCCGTACATAAAAAAGTGCTTCGGCCTTTTTGCCGTTCTTATGCTTTCGGAAAGCCCGTAAGAGGCGGTGAAAATAAGATTCTGTGCCACGGCTGCATAAAGGGTGGTTATCAGCATATCTGAAAAGATTTTAAGCATTTTCATCCTCCCTTTCCTGCGTGGGTATATCTTCAATCGAATATCTTGGGCGGATCATATCAAAGTTTTCCTCATCGGACACCTTTCTTTTTGCTTTATGACCTTTTTTTCCTAAGCCGGGGTCTTTGAAAACAGTTTTATCCTCCGCTGAGCTGAGGATGAAGGTGTCAGTTTCTTCCTGAGGATGGAATTTTATTATATATGCCTTATGAATAGCTGCAAGTATGCCGATTATAACAAGTGCCGTAAAGGGCATTGATGCTGCGGTGATTTTGGGTAAAGCATTTTCTGCGGGGAAAACTGTTCCGTAGGTCATAAGCTCCCTTAAAGCACCAACAATAAGTGCTACCGTGCCGAAGCCCACTGTGCAGGCAATACTGTCAACAAGGCTGTTTCTGAGGTTCGTTCTGCAGGCAAACTTTTCGCACCTTATAGTAATCAGCGCATTTACGGCAATAAGATAAATGTAAATGCCCGGTGCAGAGCCTTTTAAAAGAAGTACAGGCTCAAAAATTGCAATTGTAATGCAGGAAATAACGGCATATAAGGCTACCCTTATATAGCGCTTGGCTTTTTTCAGCAGCAGACTTGTTATAGCTTCGCACACGGTAAGAGCGAGAAACATAGCAAGAGAAACCGCAATAGCATTTCTGACCGTTGTGGCAACGGCTACTATCGGGCATATGCCGATAACCTGAGTGAGTACGGGATTATGAACAAAGCTTCCCTTGAAAAGGGCGGTTTTTATTTTAAGCTTAGGCTGTTGCTTTTTGTTTTTAGCCATTTGGTTCACCGTCCTTTTTTTCTGCCTTGAAATTGCATACCCAAAGGGCATTCATAATAAGAACAGTGAAAACTGTGGGGTCTCCTATAGCGGAAAAATACCTTAAAAGCATAGCGACAATACCGCCCAGACCACCGTAAAGGAAAGCCTTGAAGGGCTTATGAGGGCAGTTGACGGGGTTGTTTATCATAACAAGTGACACAAAAATCAGTGATGAAGCACAAAGCTCCATAACAACTGAATTCAGTCTGCCTGAGTTTATGCGTGGGAAAATAAAGGCAATAAGTCCTGCTGAAAGGAGAAAACCAAAAGAGCATATAAGCCTTTTGGGTGCTCTTATAAGAAGATATCCTGCAACTCCTGAAAGGCAAAGAATACTAACGGTGCCGATAGCACCGGGAACTCTGCCGGAAAGAAGCTTAGAAATACCGAAAACATTGAAGGGAATACTGTTGCCGCTTTTCAGCATTTCGAGAACGGTTGTGCCCTTGATAAAGCCATCCTGACCAAAGAAAAAGCCTGAGGCAGTTTCCGTAAGTGCAGGATAGGTGAATACCTCTTCAGGGAAAAGCATTGCCGCAAAGCAAAAGCCTGCTGCAGAGGGTAAAAACGGAGCATTTCTTCCGTCGCCAAATGGCAGCTTTGCAATAAGTACGGCGAAAGCACTCGCAGCTGCAGCTACATATAAAGGTGCTGAAGAGGGAAGTAAAAGGGCAATTACAAACCCTGTTGAAGCAGCTCCGAGGTCGGACAGAGTTTTCTTTTTTAAAATCAGGCGGAAGGAAAGGCTCTCGCATATCATAGCAGAGACAACAGATACCGCTATTTGATACAGGGCGTTGATACCGTTGAGATAAACTCCTGTAACACTGAGTGCAAGACATATAAGAATAGTATCACGGTTGAAACTGAGCATATCTTTTTTTGAAAGAAGTGTTTTTTGCACGGCGGTATCCCTCCTTTAATGCCAGAATTTGTGCGTTGAAATACCCTTTTTAAGGGTGTATTATTATTTATAGTTTAAAGCAACTTAAAACAAATCTAACGGAAGGCGAAATACTGATGAAAATATCCTGCACATCCGCAGAAGTGATGATAATTGAATTTACAAAAGACGAGCTGTCCGGCTGTCACCTTACATATGAAAAGCTGAGAGACTCTCAGGCAAAAAGTAAAGCCGCAATCTGCAGAATTATTGAAGAAACACAAAAAATATCAGGCGAAAGCATATTGATTTCTCCTGATACCAGGATTGATATTCTTCCCGACGGTGAAGGCGGCTGCATAATAGTGCTCAACAGCCGTCAGGAGAAAAGCAGTTTTGAAAGCATAAGAATATACGAAAGCGATTCACTTGACGCTATGCTTGATCTCGCCTCCCTGACGGAAAACCAGAAGGAGGTGAAAAGTAGTCTTTTTGAAAAGGACGGCTTATACCGACTCATAATAGACGGGGAAAACCGGATTCATAACTTATGCACTGAATTTTTGGTTTACTGCGGAAATACCGACAGCACACTTAAGGAGACAGAAATATATTATAACTGTCTTATACCTGAAAATGCATTAAAAATACTTGGCGGCTTTGCTTCTGAGAAGTGAAATAGTTTCCTTCGGATCTTCCGAGCCGAAAATAGCAGAGCCTGCAACAAGCACATTGGCACCTGCTTCGGCAACGGTTTCAACTGTTGCAAGGGAAACACCGCCGTCAACCTGAATGTCAATATCAAGGTTTCTTCTTGCACATTCTTCACGGAGCTTAACTATTTTAGGCATCATATCAGCCATAAAGCTCTGTCCTCCGAAGCCGGGTTCAACGGTCATAACAAGCACCATGCCGAGCTTTTCAAGATAGGGGTAAACGGCTTCAATTTCCGTTCCGGGCTTTACTGCAAGGGCGGCAATTTTTCCGTTTTCTCTTATAAGGTCAATTGTTTCCTCTACGGGGGAGTCTGCTTCAACGTGGAAACAGATAACATCTGCACCGGCTTTTATAAAGTCGGGGATATATTTTTTCGGGTCGCTTATCATAAGGTGGCAGTCGAAAACAAGGTCACTGCACTTACGAAGACACTTGACAAGCGGTGCTCCAAGGGTGATGTTGGGCACAAAATGGCCGTCCATAACGTCAATATGGAGCCAGTCGGCACCGCAGCGTTTCATATTTTCAAATTCCTCGCCCATTTTTGAATAGTCGCAGGAAAGAATTGACGGAGATATTTTAATCATAACAGTAACACCTTTCTATAAGCCGGTAAGTGTAATCCGTATTTAAAACGATATTCCGGATTATACTTACAAACTTAAACATAATTATTCAATATATTATAACAATAATACACAGGAAAATCAATATATTAAAGGGCAAAATGTATCATTGTTTGTTCCTTAAAAGTTGTCGTTTCCCCTTGACACGTGGGAAGATATTTTATATAATACTATAATGTATAAATCTGTAAAATAATAATCAATCACGAAAGGATGATATACAATGGCACAGGAAATTCTTCTTACTTCTCAAGGCCTTAAAGAACTGGAGGCTGAGCTTGAAGATCTTAAGGTGAGAGGCCGTCAGGAAATCAAAGAAAAGATTCAGGTTGCTCTTTCCTTCGGTGACTTATCTGAAAACGCTGAATACGACGAAGCAAGAAACGACCAGGGCAAGCTTGAAGCTCGCATCAGTGAAATCGAAGATATTCTTTCAAGAGCAAAGCTTATCGACGAGGATGCTCTTTCAACAGACGTTATCCAGATGGGCTCAAAGGTAACAATTAAGGATATTGAATACGGTGATGTTTACAAATATCAGATAATCTCTTCAACATCAACCTCAAAGGATAAGGGCGCAGACTACCTTACAAGTGACGAATCACCTGTTGCCAAGGCTCTTATCGGCCATAAGGCAGGCGACATCGTTGAGGTTGAGGCACCTATGGGTGTTATTAAGTACGAAGTAATCGAAATCACAAAATAACATAACCCCGAAAGGAAAGGATAGCATATGTCACAGGAAAAGAATGTAAATCTTCCTCAGGGAGAAGCCGCACAGGACGTTAATGAATTAAGACAGGTAAGGGTGGACAAGCTTCAGGCTCTTCAGCAGGATGGCAAGGACCCCTTTGTAATCACAAAATATGACCAGACACATCACAGTGCCGTTATCAAGGAAAACTTCGAGGAGCTTGAGGGCAAGACTGTACGTATTGCAGGCCGTATGATGTCAAAGCGCATTATGGGCAAGGCATCCTTCTGCAATGTAAAGGACCTTAAGGGTAACATTCAGTCTTATGTTGCACGCGACAGCCTTGGCGAAGAAGAATACAAGGCATTCAAAAAGCTTGATATCGGTGATATCATCGGTATTGAAGGCTCTGTTTTCAAAACAAAGACAGGCGAAATCTCAATTCACGCAGAAAAGATTGACCTTCTTTCAAAGTCACTTCTTCCTCTTCCCGAAAAGTTCCACGGCCTTACCAACACCGATACAAGATACCGTCAGCGTTATGTTGACCTTATTATGAATGAGGATTCAAAGGATGCTCTTGTCAAGCGTTCACTTATCATCAGAGCTGTAAGAAATTATCTTGATTCTCAGGGCTTCCTTGAGGTTGAAACACCTATGCTTGTTTCAAATGCAGGCGGTGCTGCCGCAAGACCTTTTGAAACTCACTTCAACGCTCTTGATGAAGACTTCAAGCTCAGAATTTCTCTTGAGCTTTACCTCAAGAGACTTATTGTAGGCGGTCTTGAAAGAGTTTATGAAATCGGCAGAGTTTTCCGTAACGAAGGTCTTGACACAAGACACAACCCCGAGTTTACTCTTATGGAGCTTTATCAGGCATACACTGACTACCACGGTATGATGGATCTTACAGAAAATCTTTACCGTCATGTAGCTCAGGAGGTTCTCGGAACAACAAAGATTGTTTACAACGGCGTTGAAATGGATCTGGGTAAGCCTTTTGAAAGAATTACCATGATTGACGCTGTTAAGAAATATGCAGGTATTGATTTCAGCGAAATCAAGACTGACGAAGAAGCAAAGGCTCTTGCAAAGGAAAAGGGTGTAGAATTTGAAGCAAGACACAAGAGAGGTGATATTCTCAACCTCTTCTTTGAAGAATTTGTTGAGCATCACCTCATTCAGCCCACATTCCTTATGGACCATCCCGTTGAGATTTCACCCCTTACAAAGCGTAAGCCTGAAAATCCCGACTATGTTGAGCGCTTTGAGTTCTTTATGAACGGTTGGGAAATGGCAAATGCTTATTCCGAACTCAACGACCCCATTGACCAGAGGGAACGCTTCAAGGCTCAGGAAGAGCTTCTCAAGCAGGGTGACGAAGAAGCAAACACCACCGACGAAGACTTCCTCACCGCACTTGAATACGGCATGGCTCCTACCGGCGGTATAGGCTTCGGTATCGACAGAATGGTTATGCTCCTTACGGACTCAGCCGCAATCAGAGACGTACTTCTGTTCCCCACAATGAAGTCACTGGATAAATAAATCTCTCAATAAGCCCTATTTTACTAGGGTTTTGAGGGGTGTAAAACTCCGAAAACTTACTACTTACTACAAACTTACTACAATCGATGCAAAAAACGTGCAGAGAATATAGTTCTTTAAATTTTTGTAGTAAGCAAAGACAAAAAAGTAAGACTGCTATCAGATTAAAATTCTGAAAGCAGTCTTTTTAATATCTTAAAATCGGCACATTGGATTGATTTTTATTTGTGAGGTAGAATGATGCTACCAAATACAAGGAGGTCATTTTATGAGAAAGAAAGTAAAAGTCAAGTTTACGGATTTTGAGAGCAACCTTTTAATCAATGGTATGAATGAGTTCCGCAATATGCTCTTGGCAGACGGGTTGCCTACCGAGGACGTTGATGAGCTGTTGTTGAAAATCATTGATAAAAGTGAAAAGTAAGAGGTGGTTTTATGTATAACATTATAGAAGAATTTTATTACGGCAATATTGAGGCGCAGGAGCTGACAACAGAAATCACACCCAAGCTCAAAAAGAAGCTGAGTGCCCTTGTTAAGAAAGAAGAAGAATTGACAGCGATGCTACCCGAAAAGGAAAGGGAGCTGTTTGTAAATTATGTGAATGCTCACAATGAGTTTTCAAGCATCGGCAATTCCGACAGCTTCATATCAGGATTCCGGCTCGGAGCAAGATTTACTTATCATACATTTATAACTGAAACGAAAGGTTGATTATTATGTCAAAGATTACGTATCGTCAGGTTGGGGATTA
>JAXJQQ010000122.1:0-60143 GCA_036311065.1 Acutalibacteraceae bacterium
ATATAAAGGTAAACAACAATTATATATTGATACTGAACCCGAAATATTAGACAAATTGGTTAAAATTGCTAAAATTAAATCAACCATATCATCAAAAAATGATGATTCCCCTGCTCTCATTAAAATAAAGAAAACTTACACGACTCCGGGTAAAGAAAAATCAAAGCGTGAAAGAGCCTTGAAAAAAGCTGAGACAACTGTTGCCGAACTTGAAAGTAAGTTGAATCTATTAAATGAAGAAATTCAGAAAGAGGAAAATTTATCTGATTTTATCAAACTGACACAGCTGCAGTCTGATATTGAAACAACAGAAGAAATGCTTTTTGCTGCTATGGATGAATGGGAAAAATGTGCTGAACTACTGGCGGAACTTACTGAATAATGTTTAAAACTTAACACCGGTTGTACTTTTATTTTGTACAACCGGTGTTACTTTAATATTATTATAATCCTAAAAGTCCAAGCAATCCGTATGATAATGCTGATATTATAACTCCTGCACACAATACCCCACAAGCAATTACAGGGAATGAATGCTTAATACGGATGTCAAGTAAGTCAGCCACCAAAGCTCCGGTCCAGGCCCCTGTTCCGGGTAAAGGAATAGCTACAAACAAAAACAAACCCCAAAGTCTGTATTTTTTTATATTATCAGCCTTTCTCAAGGATCTTGCTTCTAATTTTAAAATTATTTCTTCAACTCTTGATATTTTTTTCAGCAAATTGAATATTTTTCTTATAAAAACAAGAATAAATGGAATCGGAAGCATATTACCGATAAAACATATAATAAATGCTTTAAAAAATTCAATATCCATCAACTTTGCCGCAATCAATCCCCCTCTGAGTTCCAGAACGGGTAACATTGATACAATAAAAGCTATTACCTCAGGAGAAAATTTATCACTGAGGCTGTTTACAAAAAACTCTGCCAAGGCTTCAGACACTGTTGTTATTCACCTCGTCTACTATTGATATATGTTTTAGCGTCATTCAGAATAATTTTGTCGTTTTCGTAGTTAAGGGTTCTTAGTGCATCTGTATAAGAAAACCATCCGCACTCCTCAATTTCCTCTTCCTGAAGTTTATATTCAATTTCATCTGTTTCTGCAAGAAAAATAGAAACTGATTTTTCAATTTTTCCCTGAATAGTATATTCTGATTTCTTAACAAAATCAGGTAATATTCTGATGTTGAGACCGGTCTCTTCGAAAACTTCACGGATAGCTGTTTCTTCATTAGTTTCGCCGGGCTCAACATGACCCTTCGGAAAGCCCCAGTGAGCACTTCTTTTGTTACGAATAAGAAGATATTTTAATTCTTCGTTTTCTTTTCGGAATATAACAGCTCCGCATGAACTTTCATAAAGGCATTCAATGTTATATCCGTTTTTGCCTTCAGCAAAATCAATTGCCTGTTTAATGTCATTTACAATAAATCTTGTGCTTTTTGGCGCAACTACCCATGCAATTCCCTTACAACCGTGCCTTTTGATAACTGCAATTACTCTGCCGTCAAAATTTCTCACAGGGTGATTTATGCCCATAATATAAGCGTATTGTACGGATTTTCTACGGCTTTTACTGCCTTCAATAACTCCGTAATTCAGCTTATACTTAAAGCCAAATCTGTTGTTAAAAGAATACATAGGGGAAGTTACACGTACCTTAACAAATTTTCCTAACATAGGTATCCCCTTTTACAAAATGCGACATATATATGATAAATCAACTTTAAAGTTGTCTGTCGCACAGAATAATATGAGTCTATTATACTTAATTGTAATAAATTTTTCAATAGCTTTTTATTAAAAATAGCCGTACATGTGTGAGAAAAAATGCAAATATCTGCAATGATTTCAAAATTCAATATTGACTTGTCTTTTTTGTGACCTTATGTTATAATTACTTTGAATTATATAATATAAGGTATTTGGTATGAAAACACTATATTTATCTGATTTAGACGGAACTCTTTTAAAATCTGACGGTACTATTTCAAAAAAAAGCGCTGATATATTAAACTTTCTTCTCGATAAGGGCTTACTATTCACAGTTGCAACAGCCAGAACAAGCGCAACTGTTCTTGATATGTTTTCAGGTGTTAATCTTAATTTGCCGCTTATTCTTATGAACGGTGTTGTTCTTTTTGATACACTTAACGATAAGAATATTTTGAGTCACAATATTAATAAGGAAGCTGCTGATGAGATTCTGAGCTTTTTTTATAAAAAGAATAAGTCACCTATGCTTTATTTTCAGAAGGATGGTTATCTTGAAATACATTATAATGATCTTAATAACAGGTATCAGATGGATTATGTAGGTAACCGTAAAGAGCTTTCTAAAAAAAGATTTGTTTACAAAAATAAGCTTAGTGTAACAGATGAAGACAATCTTATTTATATTGTTACACTTGATATACCTGAGGAAATATGCGATATCCGTGACAGTATTGTAAAATCTGACAAAGTTACATGTGCTTTTTACAGTGATAATTATACTGACTGTAATTTCCTCGAATGTATGAATAAAAATGCTTCTAAGGCTACTGCAGCTGTTGAATTAAAGAAGATTCTCGGAGTTGACCGTATTGTTGCCTTTGGTGATAATCTTAATGATATTCCTATGTTCAATATTGCTGATGAATGTTATGCAGTTTCAAACGCATGTGATGAATTAAAATCTAAAGCAACGGGAATCATCGGAACTAATGACAATGATTCTGTTGCGGAATTTTTACTTAATCGATATTATGACGGTAAAATTTAAGGTGTAAAATATGATTGATTTATATAAAGAATATTGTAAAACTTACATCGGGCTCACACCCGATAACAGTAACGGATTTTTTGACTGTGTCAGAGATTTGTTAAATACAGAAGAAATACAGTGCCTTAAGCAGTATGAGCAGCATCTTGAAATTGACAGGTTACAGCACATCATCAGTGTTTCATATTTAGCATATTTGATTGCAAAGAAGACTAATTGTGATTACAGAGCGGTTGCCAGAGCAGCTGTTATGCATGATCTTGTGTATTATGATTGGCGTAACGGTGAAACAGGCGGATGGCATAGATTGCACGGTTACCGTCATCCAAAGCTTGCATGCCTTAATGCTAAAGAGCTTTGCGGTGATTTAACAATGAAGGAGCATAATATTATTCTAAGGCACATGTGGCCTTTAACTGTTATTCCTCCTAAGTATAAGGAAGGTTGGATTGTAACCTTTTCTGACAAGTATTGTGCTTTTTATGAAGTTCTGTATTCTACAAATAAAAAATTTAAAATGAAATTTCTGAAAGATATTGGTAGATAATTTATGGATAATATTATTAAATATATACTCCTTTTCTTCTTTTACAGCTTCGCAGGCTGGTGCCTGGAATCACTGTATTGTTCAATCGGAGAAAAGAAGCTTATTAACAGAGGATTTCTTACAGGTCCCCTCTGCCCTATTTACGGTGTAGCTGCATTGGTGATTACCATTCTGATTTACAATCCCTTTAAGAATAATCCCCTTCTGGTGTTTTTGCTTGGTATAGTTTTTTGTGATATAGTAGAATATTTGACCAGCTACATTATGGAAAAGCTTTTTGCTGCCCGTTGGTGGGATTATACTTATGAGTTTATTAATATCAAGGGTAGAATTTGTTTAAAGCATTCGCTTTATTGGGGTGTTATTTCTGTAATATTTGTCAATGTCATACACCCTGCAGTAGATAATCTTTATAATAAGCTTAACGGTGAATATACCGGTTATATATTAGCTGTAATTCTTCTTGTTTTTGCCGCTGATTTAATTAATGCTGTCAAAAAGGCTATGGATATAAGAAAATTACAGAAAAAGCTTAATAGGTTTATTTCTGAATTTTCAGTTGAGCTTAATAATATTAAAAACGGTATAGAAGATAAATACGCTTATGTTTATGAAAAGGTTGAAACTCAGTCTGATAAAATAATCGATATAAAATACCAGATCGAAGACTTGTATTCTGAGCTTGATAAACTGCTTTCATTCAAAATAAGTGTTAAAACAACCCAAAAAATTAAAAAGCATCTTGCAAACAGAATCTTTGATAACAGACCTGAATTTGAAAGACGCACAAGAAAAAAGATTAATAAGTTAAAAAATATTATAGACGATATTAAATCAAATATTTATGAAGGCGAAGAAATGCATTAGGATTATAAATTACTGCCTAAGGAGTAAGGATTATGAAAAAAATTGATATTAGAATCAAAAGAACATATTCACAGTTAATTTCAGCTTTTTTGGAATTGTTGAAAAATAAATCTTTTGATGATATTTCTGTTTCAGAGATTTGTGAGGCAGCTGATGTACACAGGGCTACGTTTTATAAACATTTTAACGACAAATATGAATTTTTAAATTTTTGTCTTGAATCTCTGCTTGAGGATATAGAATATTCCGATGTAATACTTGAGCCTACACCGGAAAACATTAAGAATTGCTGTACTTCATTTATAAAAATCATATTTGATTTTATACACAAATACAGATTTGTTTTTAAAGCTGTGTTTACAGGAAGACAGTCATTGATGTTTAATAAATATCTTACTGATATTGTTACTTCGTTCTGTATTGATAAAATTGAAAAGGTACTTGTTGGTACACCTTCTTATAAAATTGAGCTTTTATCCAATTTCTATTCAGGAGCTGTAATCGGAGTTGCCAAGTGGTATGTTACCCACTACGAAGAATGTCCTCTTGATGATGTGTATACATTCTTTGAACACCGTATATTAGAAATATGTGATTATTATGAAAAATTTTATATGAACGATATTTTTCGCTCTGAAAATTAACCGTCGTAATCATCGAGAAAATTGTATTTGATATCCCCTTTTCTGTACCCGATAACTGTTTCAAGATTTACATTATGAACGCTTCTGAAAATATTCATTTCTATGTTGGAGTTGATTTTCCTGAAATTGGAAATCAGCTCCTTCATTTCTTTTCGCTTTGATTTTATTTCGTTATCTGACTGAACTTCATTTTCTTTTGTAAATTTACATGCACACTGTAGAAATTGAAGCTCATTGTATCTAGACCAGGAAATAATATCAGCTTCTCTTACCATATAAAGAGGTCTGATTAATTCCATTCCGGGGAAGTTGGTACTATGTAATTTTGGCATCATTGTTTTGATTTCGGCACCATATATCATACTTAATAAAATTGTTTCAATTACATCATCAAAGTGGTGACCGAGGGCTATTTTATTGCAACCCATAAGCTGAGCATTTTTATAAAGGTGTCCCCTTCTCATTCTTGCACACATATAACAAGGTGACTGCTCAACATCAACAACATAATCAAATATCCGTGCGTCAAAAATTTCAATCGGAACATTAAGAAGCTGTGCATTTTCAATTATTCTCTGTCTGTTTTCCGGTGAATATCCGGGGTCAAGTACAAGATACTTTGCTTCAAAGGGAAAATCACTGTGCTTTTGTAAATGCTGGATACACTTTGCAAGAAGCATTGAATCTTTTCCGCCTGAAATGCAAACCGCTATTCTGTCGCCCGGCTTAATCATTTCATATTCGTTTATGCCTGCTATAAATCTTTTCCAGATATCTTTGCGGTATTTTTTTATAATGCTTCTTTCTACTTCAATGTGTTTTTCCATAATATCACCTTTAATTAAAATATAAGGTGCTTTAAACCTGAGTTTGTTCAAAGCACCAAATAAACTTTTAATATAAAATCCTGACACAGATATGTTGAAAAATGTATTTCTTAGTTTATCTGTCAGCTTTCACTGCATTTAATTTTAAAAATTGCTTTTAAAATACCTTTTAATGCTTTGGGACTTCTGATGACGACCACCTTCATGTCTTAACCCCCTCTTACCGACGCTGACAAGACATAATGCCAAGAACAACAAGCATAAGTGCCATAACAAAAAGCATAAACTTGGCAGGAAAACATAGAGAAAGAAGGAAGCCTGCACCGAAAGCAGTGAAAACAAGTCCCCTTGAGCTGCCTCTTGGATTTGCCATGTCATCACCTTGAATTATAATTTGCTCATTAATCGGAGCTCATTATTATTATACGATTCAGATGATAACTTGTGATAAATATTTCATATCTGCCACTTTTTTATATTTTTCATATCATTGTACATTGTAAGATAGCTTTCATATCTGCTCTTGCTTATTATACCTTCTTCAACCAACTGATGTATTTTGCATCCCTTGTCACCGGTGTGACTGCATCCAATGAATTTGCATTCACCTATATATTCATTGAATTCATTGAAATAATACTGTAAATCTTCTGAGAGGAAAATGTCATCATTAATAAACTCCACACTTGAAAATCCTGCTGTATCAATAACAAGTCCGTCGGCAACATGGTGGATTTCTGCCTGACGTGTAGTATGTCTACCTCTGCCTAATTTATCACTGATTTCGCCTGTTTCAAGCATCAAACCGTCACTGAGAGCGTTAATCAGTGTTGATTTTCCAACACCGGAGTTCCCTGTAAATGCTGTAAGACAGTTTTTGAGCTCTGCTTTTATTAACGGCAATTCACTGTGATCGTCTTTTGAAAAACGGTAGACATTGTAACCTGCCGACTTATAGATACGGTATAATTCATCGGAATTTTCAAGATCTGTTTTAGTAATCACTATAAACGGAGTTATATTGTTCTTTTCAGCAAGAACCGTCATTTTATCAATAATAAGTGTGTTCGGGAAAGGCTTTACTACTGATACGGCAATTAAAAGCTTATCAATATTGGCAACAGGCGGACGTGTCAGCTTGTTTTTGCGCTCGTTGATTAAGTCTATGGTGTTTTCTTCTGAGTCGCGGACAGTAATTGAAACCTTATCACCGGCTACGGGTGATACTTTTTTATTTCTGAATTTACCTTTTGCCTTGCACTCATAAATACCGGTATCGGTTTCAACGTAATAAAATCCACCGATTCCTTTTAAAATCAGTCCTTCTTTTTTCATAAGGTTTATTCGCCGGTATCAGGTGCAGCAGGCTGAGTTGTTGTATCAGCCTGTGCAGTTGTGGATGTTTGTGTAGATGGTGCTGTTGTCTGAGTGGTAGGTTGCGTTGTAGGCTGAGTTGTTGGTTTTGTTGTAGGCTTGGTAGTTGTAGGCTTGGTTGTAGGTTCTGTAGTAACCCTGTTTGTGGGCTTCTTGGTAGTTGTCGGTTTTGTTGTAGGCTTGGTTGTTGTAGGCTTGGTTGTTTCAGCAGTTGTAGTTTCTGTTGTCGTTTCTTCTGTCGTTTCCTCTGTGGTTGTTTCATCCTCAGCTTCTTTACCTGTGCTTACAAAAACAACAATTGCTGTACCGGGAAGAGCTTCCTCGCCAACACCTTCATATCCGATAATTGTACCTTTCTTCTTAGCTGATGATCTGTAGGTAATATTATCAGTATCAAGAATAAGGCCGACTTTTTCAAGTGCTTCTCTTGCTTCTGAGATTGTAAGACCTATAAGATTAGGAATATCAACCGGCTCAACATCTTTATTTGTTGCAACATAAACTGTAACAAGTGAACCTTCTTCGGCTTCTTCACCCGCTTCAGGAGAAGTTCTGAGTACTTTTCCTATTTCAACAGTTTCGCTTTTTTCTTTGACGATAGTTACATCAAAGCCCTCGGCTCTGAGTTTGCTTTCAGCAATGTTATAAAGCAAATCTGTAACATCAGGTACTTTTGTTTTGTTTTGCGGACCTGAGATATAAACGGTAATAATATCATCTCTGTCAATTTTACCGCTGTTCGGCTTTTGTGAAACAATAACACCTTCGTCTTCTTTGCTTTCTTCGTCAATAACGGGCTCAAATTTGTAGCTTGCATAAAGTGAATTGTTATATACATCAGAGTAAAAATTAAGTCCTACAAGTTCAGGAACATCAAGCTTGTTACTTCCTGAAGAGAACATTGCAATCAAAGCAACGGCAAAAGCTATCAAAGCAGTAAGTACAGCTGCTAAAATAACAATAGTTTTCTTTTTACTTTTGTTATCTTCGTCAAAATCATCATAAGCGTCGTAATCTTCATCTTCAACAGGTTCTATATCTTCAGGTTCACCGGAAGTGTAATTACTGTTATAAGTCGGTATTCCGATTTCGGTTTTACTTTCAGTAGCAAATGCATAATCAAATTTAATGTTAGGGTTCTTTTTATATGCATTAAGATCCATAAGTATTTCAGAGGCTGACTGATATCGGTCTGACTGATTTTTCTGCATTGCACGCATAATGATCTGTTCAAGTCCAACGGGAATTTCAGGGTTAATATCTCTGGGCAAAACAGGATCATTCTGTAATTGCATAAGCGCAACCGATACAGCGTTATCTGATTGGAAAGGAAGTGTTCCGGTAAGCATTTCATAAAGAATAACACCAACAGAATAAAGGTCAGTTTTAGCATCGGTTATACTTCCCTTAGCTTGTTCAGGGCTGATATAGTGAACCGAACCGATTGCACCATCGGTCATTGTTCTGGTCTCGCTTCTGCTGAATCTTGCAATGCCAAAATCAGTAACTTTAATTGTACCGTCTGACTGTAGCATAATGTTCTGAGGTTTAATGTCACGGTGAACAATACCCTTATCGTGTGCGTGCTGCAGTGCACGGAGAATCTGGGTAATAAAGTATATTGCTTCACGGGGGTCAACCTTGCCCTGCTGCTGCATATAATCCTTAAGAGGTATACCGTCAACATATTCCATAACAATATACTGAATCATATCGCCGTAGCTGACATCATAAACCTTTACAATATTATTGTGTGAAAGAACGGAAATAGCTTTGGATTCATTTTTGAATCTGCGTCTGAATTCCTCATTTTCAAGAAATTCATGTTTAAGAATTTTAACTGCTACAATACGGTGTTCAATGTTATCGAAGGCTTTATATACAACAGCCATACCTCCTACACCGATTATTTCCATAATTTCGTAACGTCCGTCAAGACGCTTTCCAACATAATTTTCCATCTTAACACCTTAACCTTTCATTACAACTACCGTAATATTATCTTTACCGCCTTTTTCGTTGGCCGCTTCAATATATCTGTTTGCAAGATTTTCAAAGGGTTCTTGTTTATAAATCTTCAGTATATCCTCTTTATTAACCAGTCCGCTTAATCCGTCAGAACAAAGAATAAGAGCATCATTTTCATTTATAGTAATAAAATCAAAATCTATATCGATTTCCTCTTTAACTCCCATTGCTCTCGTAATAATATTCTTCATCGGTGCGGTTTCGTATTCAAGTTCAGTTATCTGACCTTTATCCAACATTTCCTGCACAAGAGAATGATCCTTTGTTATCTGTCTGATACTGTCACCGTTTATTATGTAAGCCCTGCTGTCTCCGACGTGTGCTATACATGCCTCATTGTTTTTTATCACAGCAGCTACAATTGTAGTTCCCATACCCTTAAGGTCATATTGAGCTGAACTTCGGTCAAACACGGTAACATTAGCTGTTGTTATGGCTGAAAGAAGAAGATTTTCAAGTGATGACACAGGCATAAGCTTATTATAACACTTTTTAATTTTTTCACTTACCATATCAATAGCAACTGAACTTGCCACCTTACCGCCATGAACTCCACCCATTCCGTCGCATACTACTGCCCATGCGGACCCGTCATCAAAATATCCGAAAGCATAGCCGTCTTCATTTTTACTGCGGATTTTTCCGGTGTCTGTATTACCGATAATATTCATCCTGTACTCATCCCCTGTTCTGATGAATTATTTTTCGCCTCTTCTGAGCTGACCGCACGAGGCATTGATATCACTGCCGAGAGTTCTTCTGACAGTTACATTTATTCCGTATTTCTGCAAGACACTAATGAAAGATTTGATTCTGTTGTCCGAGCTTTTGGTATAGCTGCGTTCTTTTACCGAATTTACGGGTATAAGATTAACATGACACAGCATTCCCTTAAGTCTTTTACCCAATTCTGCAGCACATTCATCGGAATCGTTGACACCGTTTATCATTGCATATTCAAAAGAAATACGCCTTGAGGTGGCATCTGTATAATCTCTGCAGGCTTTCAGTAACTCATCGATTCCCCATCTGTCATTTACAGGCATAGTGTTACTTCTGATTCTGTCATTCGGTGCATGTAATGATATTGAAAGAGTAAGCTGAAGTTTTTCGTCCATAAGCTTATAAATACCGCTTACAACTCCGCATGTTGAAATTGAAATATTTCTCATTCCTATATTAATACCGTTTTTATCAGAAACAAGCTTAAGAAATTTCATTACATTATCATAATTATCAAGAGGCTCACCGACGCCCATCATAACGATATGTGAGATTCTGATATCAAGATCACGTTGTGCGGTATATATCTGCGACAGAATTTCAGAAGGAGTAAGATTACGTATAAACCCTGCAATTCCTGAGGCGCAGAATTTACAGCCCATTTTGCATCCGACCTGACTTGAAACACAAATCGTATAACCATATTTGTATTTCATAACAACAGATTCAATGAGCTCTCCGTCATTTAATCTGAATAAATACTTAACTGTATCATCATACACTGAAACTAATTTTTTTTTCAATACTGCAATTGTAAATATCATAGTTTTTTTCAAGATTTTCTCTGAGCTGCTTGGATATATCTGTCATTTCAGAAAAATCAACAGCACCTCTTTTATGCAGCCATGAATATATCTGGCCGGCCTTAAATTGCTTCTCGCCTAAAGCTGCGATTTCCTCTTTTAATTCATCAAGACTTAAAGATTTTATATCTTTTTTCATAAAATTTCATCCTTTTTTCTGAATGCGGCAATAAAAAAACCGTCACCGCCGAATTTATGAGGCATAAGTGTAAGAAATTTATCGTTAGATAGCTCAGGTAACGGTATTATCGACTCGAATGAATCATCAGATTTTAAAAATTCGGTACATACAGACTCATTTTCATCTTTTGATACAGAACAAGTTGAGTAAACCAATATACCGCCGTTTTTGACGTATTTTGCACCGTTTTTAAGTATTCTGAGTTGAAGCTCAGGTAAATCTTCCAATTCTTTTTGTTTTTTATATTTAATTTCGGGCTTTCTTGAAATTATGCCTAATCCTGAGCAAGGAACATCACAAAGAACCTTATCTGCATATCCTATAGCATTGTTGAAAACTGATGCATCAGAGACTGCGGCTTTAATTGAATTTAAACCAAGTCTTTCTGCACCTTTTTTTATTAATTCAACTCTGTTTTCATGAATATCAAAGCAAAAAATCTTTCCGGTATCCTCCATTAATTCACAAACAGTGTATGCTTTTCCGCCGGGAGCCGAACACAAGTCGAAAATAGTGTCTCCTTTTTTGGGCGAAAGAGCCATTGAACACAGCTGACAGGATATATCCTGTACATGATATAAACCTTTTTTAAAGGATTCCAGTTTTTCAATATCTTTACCGCACAGATCGATTACCATAGCATCGGGAATATCTGTTGGGATAACATTTACCCCCTCTATAGTAAGTATGGAAATTAATTTATTGCTATTGATTTTAGTTGTGTTAACTCTTATGTAAATTGACGGAACTCCGATTGAATGTAAAAGTAATCCTTCAGTATTCTCGGAACCGTATTCTGATGTCCATTTATTAACAAGCCACTGAGGGCATGAATATTTTATGCTTAGATATTCCGTGTAATCCTTTTCTTCAGGCAGAATTATCCCGCCCTTGTCAACCTTTCTTAAAACAGCATTTACAAGACCGGAGGCAAAAGAGCACCCGTTCTTTTTTGTAAGCTTAACGCTTTCATTAACTGCCGCTGAGGCAGGCACCTTATCCATAAATAAAATCTGATATGCACCCATTCTCAGGATAGACAGAACTTCAGGTTTTAGCTTTTTTATGGGTTTATCAAGATATAGCTGTAACTGATAGTCAATTGTCAGCTTTCTTTCGATAACTCCGTAAAACAAAGCAGACACAAAAGATTTATCTCTTGTGTCAAGTTTTGTTTTTGTGAGAAAGGAATCAATTGTTATATTTGAATAAGCACCTTGTTTTTCCGTTTTAAGAAGTGCTTCAAATGCAATTTGTCTTGAATCAGCCATTAAAATAATCCTTATCTTCTTCTGTTTGTTCTTAAAATCAGTCTTAAAAGTGACATAATTGAAACTAATAATGATGCAACATAAGTAAGAGCAGCAGCTGTAAGCACTTTTCTTGCTTTAGGCATTTCATCCTCGTACAAAAGTCCGTTATCAGTTATCAGCTTCATGGCTCTGTTGCTTGCATTGAATTCAACAGGCAGTGTTACAAGCTGAAACACTACAACAGCTGAAAAGAGTATAATGCCTATATTAACAATAGGCTGATATCCTAAAAAGTAGCCGAGAATTGCAATAATTACACCGGCACTTGAGCCAAAGTTTGCAACTGGTAAAATTATATTGCGTATTTTAATCGGAGCATATCCATGAGCGTGCTGAATAGCGTGACCTGCTTCGTGGCAGGCAATACCAATACTTGCAATTGATGTTCCGTTATATACACCTTCTGAAAGCCTTATAACATTTGCTTTTGGATCATAGTGGTCCGTGAGATTGCCTGAAATGCCGTAAATTTTAATTGTATCTGCAAGTCCGCAGGCACTGAGAACTCTGTAAGCAGCCTGTGCACCTGTCATATTTCTCTTATTCCTTACAGCGGACATTTTTTTGTAAGTGCTTTTTACGTTAGCCTGAGCTATTAATGAAATTATTATTGCAGGTACAACAAGTATCAGATAATAATAATCATAAAACCAAAACATAAATTTATCACCTTTATTTTCCTAAAACTACTCCTTTTAAATCGGTAAAACCATTGAGGAATGAAGCTGAATCCATACGTTTCTTACCTTCAAGCTGCACTTCTTTAAGTTCAATGCAGTTATTATCTCCGCAGCTTACAATAAGTTTTTTCTGAGCTTCAATTACCTCTCCCGGATTATTATTTCCTTTTCTGTCACAAATAACAGACGAATGAATCTTTAAAGTTTTACCATTAAGTGCTGTTGAAGCACAAGGCCAGGAATATAAGCCTCTAATTTTGTTATGTATTTCAAAAGCAGACAGTGACCAATCAATTGTGCTCATTTCTTTTGAAAGAAGGCCAACCTTGCTTGCTTTTGAATCATCCTGTTTAACAGGACTCAGCTTGCCTTGCTCAAGTAAATTGATTGTATCCATTAAAACCTTTGCACCAAGAGGAGCCATAACCTCATACATATACTCGGTCGTATCATTCTCGCCTATTTCAATTGTGCCGACATTAAGAATATCACCGGTATCAAGACCTTCATCCATCTGCATTGCTGTAACACCTGTAATCTTGTCACCGTTAAGAACAGCAAAATGAATTGGTGAAGCACCTCTGTATTTCGGAAGAATTGAAGCATGAATGTTAATACAACCATACTTCGGAAACTCCAGAAAATCCTTTGGAAGTATTTTACCGTAAGCAACAACAATAATGAGGTCGGGTTTAATTTTTTTCAGTATTTCAACGCCTTTTCCGCCACGAAGGCTTTCTGGCTGAAAAATTTCAAGATTATGCTTAAGAGCCTCAACCTTAACATCGGGAGGTGTTAGTATCTGCTTTCTGCCAACAGGTTTATCGGGCTGACAGAATACACCGACTACCTCGTGTTCTGAACCAACAAGAGCTTTAAGACATTCAACAGAAAAGTCAGGTGTACCCATAAATGCTATTCTCATTTTAATCAATCCCTTCTGATAATATCATCTGAAATATCTTCTTTTATAACTTTATCTGTATATAATATACCATCCAGATGATCAATTTCATGGCAGAAACAGCGTGCAAGCAGGCCTGTTCCTTCGTATCTTTTCCATACTCCGTTTCTGTTTTGCGCCTTTATTTTAACATAATCAGGTCTAATGGTAATACCAAATTCACCGGGAACTGAAAGACAGCCTTCTCTGTCTTTGTTTTCGCCTGAACGCTCGATTATCTCAGGATTTATGAGTTCCATTAAGCCTTCACCGACATCTATTACAATTACTCTTCTGAGCATACCAACCTGAACTGCTGCAAGTCCAACTCCCTCTGCTTTATACATAGTTTCCTTCATATCGTCAAGCAAGGTCCAGAGCTTTTCGTTGAAATTTTCAACTTTTCTGCTGGTTTTTCTTAAAATAGGATCTTCAGATGTAACAATTTTTCTGATTGCCATTATTGTTTATCCTCCTTAAATCAGGTTAACCGGATTAATATCAGCGGTTACCGTTACACTGTTGTATTTCTTATTTTTTCCGTATTCAATAAGTAGCTCCGATATCATTTTACGGAATGTTTTTGTGTTTTTACATTTAATTATTATTCTGTATCGGAATTTATCGTTTATTTTTGAAAGCCTCGGCGGCATAGGACCAAGAACAATGATTTTCTGATCAGTATGTTTGTTTTCAACAGCGGCAGATAGGCTATTGAGAAAATCTCTTGAACAGTTCAATGCTTCAACTTCTTTTTGGGAAATAAAGCATATTGAACATATATCACAAAACGGCGGATATACAAGAGCTTTTCTGATGATTATTTCATTATTGTAAAAACTGTCATAATCCTGTTTTTGAGCAAGTCTGATAATATGATTTTCGGGTGTAAGGGTCTGAATAACGGCGCACCCCTTATTTTTGCCTCTACCGGATCTGCCAACAACCTGAGTAAGAAGATCAAAGGTGCGTTCTTCACTTCTGTAATCATCATTATTCAGCTGCTGATCAGCATTTATAACTCCCACAAGAGTGACATTTTCAAAATTCAATCCCTTTGCAACCATCTGAGTACCAAGCATTATATCATATTTACCCTCGGAAAACTCATTAAGTCCTTTTTCAAAATCATACCTTGAAGATGTGGAATCAGTGTCCATTCTGAGCACTCTTGCTTCAGGCAACAGCGTTTCTATTTCCTTTTCTATTCTCTGCGTTCCGTAGCCTGAATATCTTACATCGTTTTTACCGCATTCGGGACATTTTGCTGTAAATGGAACAGAATACCCGCAATAGTGACACATCAGTCGGTTATTTGCAGTATGGTATGTTAAAGATATGCTGCAGGACGGGCAATTCAAAACGCTACCGCAGCTGTCACAAGCAGCAAATGTATTGTAGCCTCTGCGGTTGATAAGTAATATTGACTGCTTTTTGTCTTTGATGTTGTTTTCAAGTAACTCAAGCAATGCCGAACTGATATTATATTTATTGCCTGTTTTTCTTTCGTTTTTCATATCAACAACAGATACATCAGGCAACACAGCTTCACCGTATCGTTCGGTCAGCTTATGAAAACTGTACTTCCCGTTTACTGCATAGCTGTAGCTTTCTATTGACGGTGTTGCTGAAGATAGAACAAGAAGAGCCTTGTGCTTTAATGCTCTGTATCTTGCAACATCAATTGTATTATATCTTGGAGATGATTCTGATTTATAAGTATGCTCCTGCTCTTCATCAATTACAATGAGACCTAAATTATCAAACGGTGCGAAAACAGCAGAACGTGTACCAACTGCAATTTTAACAGCTCCGTCTTTGACTCTTTTGTATTTGTCTCTTCTTTCGCCTGCGGAAAGTGCACTGTGGAAAATAGCAACATCTGCTCCGTATCGGCCTTTGAATACAGCCATCATCTGGGGAGTAAGTGAAATTTCAGGCACCATTACAATAACCTGCTTGCCGTTTTTTATAACTTCATCTATAACTGCAAGAAAAACAGAAGTTTTACCGCTGCCTGTAATTCCGTAAAGCAGAGATGTTCCACCACCGTTTCTGTATTTTTCAACAAGCTCTGAATATGCATTATGCTGCTGATTTGTCAGAAATATTTTACCGGATGTATTATCAGCTGATAATACAGTTTCGGGGATTCTGTAATAAGACTTATCGCTTATTTCAAGAACATCTTTTTTTGCGAGTGCATTAATAACTGCTGTTGTAACTCCTGTAAAATAGCAAAGCTCTTTTACGGTACAGGAACCGACATCAGCTAAAGCAGAAACTACATCCTTTTGTTTTGCTGTTAGTTTAATATTTTTTATATCAGCAGGATCAACAATAAGTGTCACAAACTTATTAGTTGCATCTTTCATATTTTTGGTGGCGTCATATGTTTTAACAATCAGACCCATCTTTAAAAGTTTGTTAAACGCTTCACAATTTTCAGTTATTCCCAAGGATGAGCATATTGATTTAATATCTACTGAATCTTCATTTTCAAAAAGATAATCGTATATTTCTTTTTCAGTGCCTGCAAGCTGAGAAGCCTTGTCATTGCATACAGCAAAATATCTTATCTTTGTTTTAAAGCTGAGACCGGAGGGTATCTGTGTTTTAATAGCTTCATAATATGTGCAGAAGGTTCTGTCTTTTAAAAATTCAGCTATAGATAGCATTTCACTGCTTATGAGTATATCATTCCCATCAAGAACGGAAAGCACGCTTTTATAGCTTTTTCCGGGTTCAGGAGAGCCAAGGGAAAAGACAACCCCCTGCCTTTTAACATTTTTACTTCTGCCAAAAGGGACCATTACTCTTGAGCCAATTCTTACATTCAGATTTTCCGGAATTAAATAACCGTATAAAATGTCAAAATGATATGCAACATTTTCAACGGCAACTAATGCGAGAATCTGTTCCATATCATTTCACATCCTTATATGTTATATATTTCTGATTTCCTCAGGTTCGCAGATTTCAAGCTTGCCGGTAAGGAATTCATCAAGAGCATAAGAAACAGCCTTTTCTGTTCCGCATTTTTCATTAAGCTCAGGGTTTTCGGAAACATCACGAGCTCTTTTAGCAACAGCTGTTACAAGTGAGTAACGGCTTGTTTTGTCTTTAAGTAAATCTCTTAAATCGGGATTAAGCATAATTCATTACCTCTTTTAATTTATTTTTCATATTGTCTATTTTAAGCTGTTCAGCCTTAATAATGGCTAAAACATCTTCAACAGCTTCATTCAAGTCGTCATTTTCGACTATATAATCATATTCGCATGCCCTTTTAAGTTCACATTCAGCAATTGTCATTCGTTTACAGATAGCTTCATCTGAATCTGTTCCTCTGGAGCGTAATCTTTGTTCAAGAATCTTCATTGAAGGTGGAATAACAAAGATTTTCTTAGCATCAGGGAAAGCTTTTTTTACATTCCCTCCACCTTCAACTTCTATAATAAGAATAACAATTTTACCTTTTTCAAGCTGATCCTTAACGGGCTTTATAGGCGTTCCGTAATAGTTTGAACCGTAATTTGTATATTCAAGCATATCTCCGTCTTCAATGTGTCTGAAAAACTCATCTTTAGATACATAGAAGTAGTTTACACCCTCTTGCTCGCCTTCTCTCATTGCGCGGGTAGTCATCGAAACAGAAAGAACCGCTTCGCCGTTCATTTTTTGCAGAACTTTTTCTATGATTGTATCTTTACCGCAGCCTGACGGAGCGGAAACAACGAGCACAAAACCTTTGTTATTCATTTTCACATTCCTCCACACCGATATCAGGCTGATCCGATTCGAGTCTGTTGGCAACGGTTTCGCACTGAAGATAAGTGAGAATAACATGATCGCTGTCCATAATTATAACAGCTCTTGTACGTCTGCCCTGGGTTGCATCTATCAGCGTACCCCGCTCTTTACATTCCTGAATTATTCTTTTTATCGGAGCGGAATCGGGACTGACAATTGCAACGAGTCGCTGTGCATTTATCATATTACCGAAACCGATATTGATTAACTTCATTTTATCCTCCGTTTTATTCTATGTTCTGAATCTGTTCTCTTATTTTTTCAACCTCAGCCTTGATATCAATAACTCTCTTGGCGATCTCAACATCCTGTGCCTTTGAGCCAATTGTGTTTGCTTCTCTGTTGAATTCCTGAACAAGGAAATCCATTTTTCTGCCGATAGCTTCGGAGGATTGCATAAACTCATGCATCTGGCTGATATGGCTTCTGAGTCGTACTGTTTCTTCTGCAACTGCAATCTTATCTGCATAAATGGCAGCCTCAGTAAGAAGACGCTGCTCATCAACCTGAACATCCTCCAAAACTGTTCTCATTCTTTCTAAAAGCTTAGCATTATATTCCTTGACAGTTTCAGGTGAACGCGTTTCAATAAATTCTACATTATCAAGGATAATATCACAACGTGAAAGAATATCGTTTTTAAGCTTCTCGCCCTCTTTTTCACGCATAGCAATGAAGTTACCGAGAGCTTCGTCAGTTACAGCTTTTACAGCGTTCCAGATTCTGTCTTCATCGGCTTCATTTTTATGAACTGAGAAAATATCGTGGTATCTTGCAACACTTGAAACAGTGATATCATTTCGAAGCTCGTATTTATCGCCTATTTCCTTTAACGCATTGATGTATCCACCTGCAAGTGAATGGTTAACAGAAACTATGCAATCAGCCTCAGTGAGCTCTTCAATCTGAACATAGCATTCCATCTTGCCTCTTGCTACATGTGACTGAATATATGTTTTAAGCTTTTCGTCAAGAAATCCGTAAGTTCTGGGTACTCTTGATGAAAAATCAAAATATCTGTGGTTAACACTTTTCATTTCAACGGTAATGCTCATACCGTCAATAATCTGCTGACTTCTTCCGAAGCCTGTCATACTTCTTATCATTTTATCGGTCCTCCGAAGGATAAAGTGTTCAATAAGATTATATCCTTATAATTATATATTGTTTTATAGTTTTTGTCAAATAAAATCATATATTATTTTTACAACCAGAGCACGACCCCATAAGTATAGTCGGAATGTCGTTTTCATAACCGTTTTCAGATTTGATAAAGTTTATCTTTTCAACAAAGCCTTCAAAACCTTCACAGTTACATCTGCCTATGTAGCAGCCTTTTTGACTTGCATAATACAGTGCAGATTTTATCAGACCTTCAATTATATAGGTTTTATTATCAAAACATGTAAGAGAACATACGTCTGCATAAGGAACTGAAATACGAAGCGTACACTTTCCGATAACACTTTCATCTTCAATGCCGCTGAAAACAACAGTGTTGCTGTCAATTATTGTCCGTTCAAAAGTAATCATTTTATTTCTTCTTTCTTTCCATTCCTGCTGCAATCATAAGCTTTCTGACTTCATCATCATTAAGATTACGCCATGCTCCCTGTTTAAGCATACCAAGCTTGATTGAACCAATTGCAGTTCTTTTAAGCCTTGCAACTTCAAGCCCGACTTCCTCGCACATTTTTCTTATCTGACGGTTTCTGCCTTCATAAAGAATAATTTCAAGTACAACTCTGCCTTCTTCTTTTGTAACAATTCTGACTTCAGCCGGAGCGGTTTTACGGTCCTCGATAATAATACCCGTAGTGAGAGCTGTTATCTGTTCCTCGGTAATACCGGGTCTTACTGTTACTCTGTAAGTTTTAGGAACATGCTTTGTGGGGTGCGTCATTGCGTTTGCAAATTCGCCGTCATTTGTAAAAAGAAGCATACCTTCAGAGTCTCTGTCAAGTCTGCCGACAGGGAAAACTCTTCCGGGAACATCCTTAATAAGCTGAGCAACACATTTTCTGTCCATTTCATCACTCATTGTTGTAATGAATCCACGGGGCTTATGAAGCATAACGTAAACCAGATTTTTCTGTTTTATAACCTTCTTGCCGTTAACGGTTACCGTGTCCTTTTTAGGGTGTACTTTATCTCCGATGGTGGCTACTCTGCCATTAACTTTTACTTTGCCTGCATCAATAAGCTCTTCGCTTTTTCTTCTGGAAGCTACTCCGCATTCTGCAAGGTATTTCTGGAGCCTGACTTTACCGTCTGTCATTTTTATCCAACCTTTCTTAATTGAAAATCCTCTTTAATCTGTATTTCAGACTAAAATTAGGCTTATTGTTAATATTATATATTTCAGCATTTTCTGTAGCTGAAATATTAATTCGTTTTACGTATTTATTATTGATAAAAACATCGGTATAACCTACAATATCACCTGATTTTATTGGTGCATAAAGCCATTTACGGAGATATGTTTTGTAAGTTATATCATTTTTATCACTTGATGATAAATTTAATGCTTCAAATTTTACGCTTAAGCTTTTGACCGGTGAACCGTAAACTGTTATTTTTGAGGGCATATTTACATTTAATGAAGTAACACCTTCAATTGAGAATCCGTAATCATAAAGCTTTTTATGATCATTCCAGTCATCCGGAGCTTTTAATGTTACAGCAACAAGGGTAATACCGTTTCTTTTACATGCTGTAACAAGACAACGTCCGCTTTTTTTAGTAAAACCGGTTTTGATTCCTATTATGCCACTGTAGCTTTGTAAAAGTCTGTTGTGGTTAGTATAGGATTTACGTGTATCGGGATTTAAATAGTCAACAGTTACTTTTTCACTTGAACAAATCTTTCTGAAAACAGGATTTTTTATTGCATAAGAGCCGAGCACAGCCATATCGTAAGCTGTTGTTCCGTGACCATCAGCATCAAGTCCTGATGAAGTTACAAAGTTTGTTGATTTCATCCCGATTTTTTTTGCTTTTTCGTTCATCATTTCAGCAAAATTTTCCTGACTACCGCCAAGAAAATCCGCTGTTAATTCTGCTGCATCGTTCCCGGATTCAAGCAGCATAGCATAAATAAGCGTTTCAAGTGTAAAAGTGTTACCTTTTTTTATTGAGATTGATGTACCTTCACAATTATAATCTTTTTCAGCGGTAATATGCTCTAACATCTTACCTGATTCAACAGCAAGCAGTGAAGTCATAATTTTAGTTGTGCTTGCCATTGACATAAATTCATGTGCATTTTTTTCGTATAAAACCTCATTAGTATCAGCGTTCAGAAGTATTGAACTTTTTGCTGATGTTTCGGGAAAACCTGCTGAAAAAACGCTGATTGGAAAAAGCGTAAGAATAATAAGTGTGATAAATATTTTTTTAATTAACAAAGCAACCACCTGCCACTTTTATGATATGCAGGCGGTTGATGTTTAATTATAAATTTGTTTATGCCTGAGGCTCAATGGGAGCATCAACTGCATCTTCTGCAGGAGCAACATCTTTCTTGGTTTTGTTAATAAGACCTGTTACCTTATCAAACATTTCGGGTACAAGGTTAACAACTCTTTCAGCAGCATTGTCGTAAGCAGTGATGTGCTTGAGAGTTACCTCGCCACCATTGATTACAAGGAAAGCAACGGGTGTAATTGTAACACCTGCTCCGCCACCTCCGCCAAAAAGCTCTTTTGTGCCCTTTGAGGGGAAGTCAGCACCGCCTGAAGCAAAGCCGTATGTAACCTTTGATACGGGGATAATTGTTGTTCCACCTTCAGCATAAATTGCCTCACCGATAATTGTGCTTGTGTCAACAAGCTCACGGATTTTTTCAATTGTTGAAGTAAGAATTGCGCCTGCACTTTTTTCTGCCATTGTATTTCATCCTTTCGTTTAACTGTTAGGTTTTGTTACTGTATCAGAGCCGATTTCGGCTTTGTTTTCTTTTTTAGTTCCGCCGACAATAAATTTAACTACAACCTTTATTACCAGCCTTATAACCATCGCTATGGAAGCGTTAATAATTTTCCTCAAGCAAATACCCATATCGCAATAAAACTCACCTTCGGTTTTATTGGCAAGAAAATCAGGCTCAACATTTATGTCATACTGTTTTACGTAATTGTTAGAGCAGATAAAGCCCATAACAGGAAATACCTTCTGACAAGTTTCACCGTATTTAATTGCTGTAGCTGCTGAGTCACCGGTACCTACACTGATGTGTAAATCAAGACGGTAAAATTTAACGCTTTTAAATAGCTTACCGCCATATTTTCCTAAAACAGCACCGAGGTTTTTAATTACAGTCATCATACCGTCGTAGCCGTTTGCTTTTACCATTTTAATTATGGGATTGGGCTTTTTCTCTTTTGGCTGATTTTCATTTTCAGGTTTTTCCTCTTTTTGCTTTTTTACCTTAGGCGGTTTTTCAACTTTTTTCTTTTTGGGAGCTGCGGGTAAAATATTAAATTTAACAAATAAATATTTCACCGTAAGTCTGATTTTATCATCATAACCGATAGTAATTTTTATCGGAATTGAAAGAATGATAATAAAAAACGCCGCTATTCCTGCAATAACACACAGGAATGTCTGAAATCCTGTCACTCTTTCACCTCCAATAATATATCTCTTTATATGTTACTCTAAATTTTTGTTTTCGTCAACAGTAATTTCCAAATCTGTTTCAGTATTTTCACTTTTTTCTTCGTTTTTAGGAAGTTCCGGTAACTCATCGAGTGATGAAATACAGAAACAACGTAAAAATTCCGGGGTTGTACCGTAAATCAATGGTCTGCCGGGAAGTTCTAACCTGCCTTTTTCTTCAATCAATGATTTCTGACAAAGATTTGATATAACAGCAGAACAGTCAACGCCTCTGATTTGCTCAATAAATGACTTAGTAACCGGCTGATTATAAGCTACGATTGCAAGCACTTCAAAAGCTGCTTGTGAAAGAGGAGCGTTCTTCTTTACTTCAATAACGTTTCTGATGCTGTCTGCGTATTGTTTTTTTGTGCAAAGCTGATATTTATCATCAAGTCTGAGAAGACACAAACCGGATGACTCGTCCTCATACTTTTCTTTAAGAATTTCAAGAGCTTCACCCAAAACCACGATTTCAATACCAAGTGCTTGTGATAATTTTGTGATTTCAATGGGCTCACCAACTGCAAACAATACCGCTTCCAGGGTTGGCAGAATATCTTTATTCATCATAATTTTCACCGCCTGAACTTAAGATTATTTCATCAGGATTTTCTATTTCTCCTATCTGATTGACCGTTGAATCGTCACCTTCGCCGTCCACACTGATTTTATTTGCCTTTATAAGCTCTAACACTGCAAGAAATGTTGCAACAAGCTCAGAGCGCGATCTGGCATCTGTAAAAAAATCAGCAAGTCTGTTTTTTGCACCGATTCTGAGTTTTCTGAATATTCTTGTAATTCTCGAACTTACAGAAACTATTTTTTTGTTCACAATAGCAGTAAATGCATCAACGGGAGGCGGTAATTTTCTTTTACCTTTACCCACAGCAGAAAGATAGTGACCGATAAGCTCGTTACTCTGATGCTTTCTCTCATATTTTTTGTCAGATTCAATCTGCATTGTTGAGCGGTAAAAATAATCGAAGCCGTTTGCAGTTTCTGAAATTTTTCCTGCCATAATTTTGCAGTCACGGTATTCAAGAAGCTCTCCGGTAAGCTCGGATTTGAGCTTATCTGCTTCTTCATGAACAGGCAAAAGAGAAACAGATTTTATATAAACAAGTCTTGCTGCCATTTCAAGAAAGTCGCTGGCTATTTCCATATCAGCTTCTTCCATCTGGCGGACATAAGCAATATATTGCTCTACCAGTTCAAAAATCGGTATATCGTTGATATTAAGTTTATGCTTGCTTATCAGATGCAAAAGCAGGTCCATCGGGCCTTCAAATACATCAAGTTTATACTGTATTTTTTCCATAAGTCAACCTTTTCAGAAAAATAATTCAAAGGGATATGCTGTGATTCTGTCTATAATGTCATAAAGGAAGCCGGAGGCAAGAGAAAGAGGAGTGCTCAGTACACGGGTAAGAATAAGTACATATATAATCAGTACAATGTACCTTTCATACTGCATAAGTGTGTAATAATACTTATCAGGAAGGACTGAACTGAGTATTCTTGAGCCGTCAAGCGGAGGGATAGGAATCATATTGAATACGGCAAGGGAAATATTAATTATTGCCGTATATGAAAAGAATCTGCACAAATAATATGAGACTGAGCCTTCATAAAACTCCGGTGACAAATAGAACACAGCATTAAGTAAAAACATAAAAATGAATGCCATAATTATATTAGAAACAGGACCTGCTAATGATACGAGCGCCATATGTTTTTTTCTTTTTCCTGTTTTGAAATTACGGATATTTACAGGCACTGCTCTTGCATAACCAAATCCTGCAAGCAAAATCATAACTGAACCCAAAGGATCAATATGTGCAAGCGGATTAAGTGTCATTCTGCCTGAAAGTCTGGCTGTATCATCTCCGAGCTTGTGTGCAATGTAAGCGTGAGCAAATTCATGCACAGGAAGAATACATATTATTATAAATACTCTTGCAACAAGATTAAGAATTAAATCTATACTGATACCGTCAGAAATCAAATCAAATATCATTATTTTTTTCTCCTTCCTGCAACAATTCTGTCTAAATTATTATAATCTTTTATTATCTCACTGTCAAATCCGTTTTCTCTGAACAGGCAGGAAATATCATTCCCCTGATCTTCACCGCATTCAAAAGCCATAAAACCATCTTTTTTCAGCATATTTTTCCACTCGAATGTAAGACATCTGTAAAAATCAAGTCCGTCAGCACCGCCGTCAAGTGCAGATTCAGGCTCAAACAACACTTCTTTCTGAAGAGAGCTGATTTCATCTGTTCTGATATATGGCGGATTGCTGACAATTGCATCAGCTTTTGGATGATTTACAAATGATTTCAGATCAAATATATCCCCTTTTACAATAGTCAAAAAAGTATCCTTACATATTTCAGATGCATTGTAACAAAGATATTCAAGAGCTTTTTCGTTTTTTTCAACAAGATAAATCTCACATTGAGGTACATATTTTTTTATTGAAAGACCGATACAACCACTGCCTGAACATAAATCATAAACAATGGGATGTTCCATATTTTTAATTTTGTCAACAACATATTCGCAAAGAAGCTCGGTTTCAGGTCTCGGTATAAGCACACCCTCACCTACTTTGAATGTGAAATCCATAAAATCCCACTCTCCGAGAATATACTGCAAGGGTTCACCATTTAATCTTCTTTCTATAGCGCTGTTAATGTTTTTTATGCTTTCATCCGAAAAATCGTATTCATATTTAAACACACAATCAGAGAGGGAAAAATCAGAATAGTGGGAAATGATTACCTTTGCCTCAAATTCTGAATCCTCAACACCGTTATCGGACAGTATCCTGACGATTTTTCTGTACAAGATATTACTCATCAACTGAATCTTCCTTATCTTCCTTTGGGATAACTGCCTTAAATGCTTCAAGTGCAACTTCTATCATACTGTCATCGGGCTCTTTGGTGGTAAGTCTCTGCATCCAGAGTCCGGGAGCTGCAAGTACTTTTACAAAAGCATTATCATGCTTTCCGGCATATCTTATAAATTCATAACTAAGACCTGTAACAAGAGGCAAAATCATTATTTTTGCAATCATCCAGAGTAGAGTGTTATCTCTGAGATCAGTAAAGATAGACAATGCTGATGAAATAATAACGCTGATAATTATTATAACAAATATGAAGCTTGTTCCGCATCTCGGATGAAAACGGGATTGTTTTTTTACATTTTCTACAGTGAGATCAAGTCCTTTTTCGTAGCAGAAAATCGTTTTGTGTTCGGCTCCGTGATACATAAAGGTTCGCTTGATATCCTTCATAAGTGAAACGGCTGCAATGTAAAGAACAAATATTGCCATTCGGATTATACCTTCAAAAAGAGCTCTGAAATTATCAAGGCTCTCCCCTGCCAGCTTATTGATAAAATCAACAATTACGGTGGGCAGATAAAAGAAAAGAAGAAATGCAAGGCCGACACCGATAACAGATGCTGCAGCAGTAAGAACACCCATAACCTTTTTGTTAAGGTGGTCATTAAGCCATTTATCAAGCTTTGACATATTTTCTTCGGATTCTTCCATATCCTCAAGACCTGATTTTTCCGCTGAAATCATAAGACATTTATAACCAAATATCATTGATTCTATGTAGTTGACCACACCTCTTAGCATAGGCCAACCTAAAAATTTAAATTTATCTCTAACATGCTTTACTTCGATTTCTTCCGTATCTATTGTGCCGTCAGGGCATCTTACGGAAATAGCAGCAGTACCGTTGGGATTCTGCATCATTATTCCTTCAATGAGTGCCTGACCGCCTATTGAAGTTTTATTACAGCACAAATCTTTATTATCTTTTTTCATTAAGTAACCTCCAATCAGTTTTTAATAAAACTGTCCAGGGATGATACATCCAGTAATTCACATGTATCAAGAAATTTCTTTAGCTTGCAGGCAATTGCCATAACACCGCCCTCTGCATCACTTTCAATATTCAGTGGCATAATTGGGTCGTGAACGCTGAGCCTTAATAAAAGCCAACCGTTTTCCGAATCGGAGTCAAAATAAATTCTGATACCTTCACGGTTATCGTCAGCTATTCTCCAACCTTCTTTTTCGGCATACTCTTCAAGCTTTTCAATAACACCGTTACCGTAATCTTTAAAATTTTCGGTTTTAATTTTGAATCTGAGCTCTTTTTCTTCTTTTGGGTCAGAAAGCTCACTTATTAACGAATCAAGTTTTTTGCCTTCTTTGCCCATCTGAGCCATTTTAATAATTATCTTTGTGATAAGATAAGCTCCGTCATCAAGATAATAATTCTCTCTGAAAGCTGCGTGACCCGATGTTTCAATTGCCAGAGGACAATTTACACCTTCATTCTGAAGTTTTATCTGTTCATTAATAACATTTCTGTACCCTCTTTTAAATCTGTAATGAACACCACCAAGAGCTTCGTTGATAAATTTTGTAAGTCCAACAGAAGTTACGCTGTCAGTTACAATTGTACCGCCTTCATTGCCTTCAAGTGCAATGAGAGCCGCAAGAGCAACAAGTCTGTTACGGTTGATTTCTTTGCCGTGCTCATCAACACAACCTGCTCTGTCAACATCAGTATCAAAGATAATACCTAAATCAGCTTTTGCATCAGTTGTTGCTTTGCAAATATACGCCATAGCTTCTTTATTTTCGGGGTTAGGAGCATGATTCGGGAACATTCCGTCTTTATCAAGAAAACAGCTACCTGTAATATCTGCACCAAGCGGTTCGAGAACATCTGTTGCGTAAAAACCGCCAACACCGTTTCCTGCATCAACTATTATTTTATAACCATCAAGGGGCTTATCATAATTTTCAGCATTGACGCCTTCTTTAATCATATTACGAAGCCGTTCAGCGTATTTTGACATATAGTTAACAGAAATAACCTTTGCTTCTTTGTTGTTTCTTTCATAATTTTCTGAAGCAAGCTCTGTGATTCTCTCGATATCAGATGAGTTCAGTCCACCGTTTTCTGTGAAAAATTTTAAACCGTTTTTATTAAAAGGATGATGACTTGCAGTAATCTGTACCGATGCTGCACAGTCAAGGTCAACGGTAGTCATAAACATTGCGGGAGTTGATGCGTAAGAGCAGTCATATACTTCAAATTTAAACTCTCCGAGAGCAGAAATAACTGCTTTTTTAATTCTTTCTGCTGAAATTCTTGAATCGTGCCCAACTGCAATTTTATTATTTTTTGAATAACCGTTTTCGTTTAACCATTTACAAAAACCGATCGTAAGGTCAAACACTGCTTTGTCAGTTAATTGTATTTCTTCACCTTCAACACCGTCAGCAGCAGTTCCTCTTATATCGGAACCGCTTTTAAGGTATAAATACTTGTTTTCATTCATATAACTCACCTTTTTCGTACATTTTATCAGTTACTTTCAGCAAAAACTGATACATAGGTGCAAATGCACGGTATGTATAAATTAACTCTTCTTTAATGCTTCCGTCAATAAGCTTTGACATGTCCGCATTATGACATACAAACATAAAATCCTTACAGTTATAAAATTTTTTAAGGTCATCAGCAATATTTTCAATGCCCGGCTTATCCTTTTTAAAGGTGCTTATGTGAAGTTCAGCACCTGTTATTTCAATTAAATTCAATGCTTTTTTGAAAAGCTTCTGATTTTCTGTTAAAACCTCTCTGAAACTCTCCAGATAAGAGGCATCAGTACGAAACATTCCGACACCGCAATTGTAATAATCAGGAAAAAATTCAAACCACATGCAAGGCTGATAATTCCATTGGTGCTTATCACGCATAAACATACACCATACATTTGCACGGTATAAATCTTTATTTTTAGAAAATCTCGTATCACGTCTGATTCTTGATACCATTTTTGTTGGATTGAGGTTCATTTTGGAGTCAATCTTCAGCATTTCTTCACTAAGGTCTGCTGCAAGCATACGCATAGGAATAATTGCATTCTGCTTTATATCTTCTTTTACAGATTCATAAAAGCCCTTGCTGTCGTTGAATTTGTTCATTTCAAGAAGAAGGAATATATCCGGATTGAAGCCTTTGAAATTATTCATATATTTTCCTCTTCATCACGAACTTTTTGTACTTGCTGGGCAGCAAACATAACAGCTACCTTACTGCTGTGGAAATTAAGGCCACCCTGAAGCCATACTGCAAAAGGCTCCCTTAAGGGTGCGTCAGCAGAAAGCTCAATTGATGAGCCGAGGGTAAAGGCACCTGCAGCCATAATTACCTTGTTATCATAGCCGGGCATTGCCCAAGGCTCAGGTGTGACGAAGGAATCAACAGGTGCACCCTTCTGCAAGCCCTGACAGAAGGCGATTAATAAGCTTTCTTTGCCGAGCTTAACAGCTTCAATTATATCATGCCTTGATTCGTGAACTTCTGGTGTTGAATCAAAGCCCATTTCTTTCATAATTGCACTTGTAAAAACTGCAGTTTTAAGTGCTTCGCCAACAACGTGAGGTGCAGAAAAAATACCCATAAACAAATCTCTGCTCTGTCCGAGGGTTGCACCAACCTCCTTACCGAGACCGGGAGTGGTCATTCGGTATGAGCATAGCTCAACAAACTCCTTTTTACCTGCAATGTATCCACCGGTTTTAGCTATACCGCCACCGGGATTTTTTATAAGAGAACCTGCAATAATGTCAGCTCCTACATCCGTAGGCTCAACGGTCTCAGTCCATTCACCATAGCAGTTATCAACCATAACCATAGTTCCTTTGAACTTATGAGCTATTTCTACAACCTTTTTGATTTCAGAAACGGAAATTGAAGGTCTGAGACTGTAACCTCTTGAACGCTGGATATATACCATTCTCACAGGATTTTCTTTAAGATAGTTTTCGATAGCATTATAATCAAGTCTGCCTTCAACATTCAGAGGAATTTCATCATATTTGATGCCGTAATTTTTAAGCGAACCCATATTTTCATTTTCTGTTGAACCTATACCGATTACAGGAAGTATAGTGTCGTAAGGTCTTCCTGATACGCTGAGCATTGTATCTCCGGGTCTGAGAATTCCGAAAAGTGCAACAGTGAGTGTATGGGTTCCGCAGGTAAAGTTGTGTCTTACAATAGCATCCTCCGCTCCGACAGCCTGAGCGAAAACTCTGTCAATAATCTCTCTGCCTCTGTCGTTATAGCCGTATCCGGTGCTTTCAGCAAATACAGTTTCGGATACACCGTTATCTATAAAGGCTTTAAGCATCTTTCTCTGATTGTATTCTGTAGTTTTCTCAATATTTTCAAATTCGCCTTTTGCTTCAACCAAAGCTTTTTCGGCGTACTGTTCTATTCTGTAATCAAATTTAAACATATTAAACCTTTCTTTTAATAAAAGCTATTTTTTCACATTCTATGAAACCTATGTGCTTATAAAAGCCTTCGGCAGACTCATTTAATGCAATTACATATACTCTTTTATTTTCACTTATGAAACTTTCCGCAAGCGATAACACGACTTGTTTACCGTAGCCGTATTTTCTGTAGCTTTCTATGCAGGCAATACCGCTTAAAAGTGCACAGCTTTCACTTTGTGCTGAAGTAAGTGCACAGGCTACAACTTTACCGTTGCTTTTTATACATCTTGCTTTTGCATATCCTCTGTTTGATCTGTAAGTAAAATCCGACAGAAAAGAAAGATAAGCTTCTTTTGTGTTTATAAAAGAATCAGGAATAGCAATACTTATGAGATTGTAAATTTCTCTGAAATCGCCCTCATAAGGCTCATCTGCTTTTACTGTAAGTTCATTATTACCTCTGTATAAAAAACCTTGTTTAATATTGATTTCGTTGAATCCAAGGTGTAAAGCGGTTTTATCATCGGTTACTATTTCATCTGCACCTATAACATTGATAAATTCTGAAAGCTCTTTAAAGTCTGTTTTGTTAGTTGTAAGTATTGACATTGTGTTATCAAACTTTGCAACAACAGTAACTAAGCCGCAATCAGTTATATCTCCCCAGAACATAAGAAAGCTTTTATCAAATCCATAAGAAAGAGCATACGAGCAGATTCTTGTGCCGATTATGCTGTTCCGGCAGATATTCTGTATTTCTGAAAGTTCATTTTCATCAAGAAGCTTAAGCATTTGCGTACTCCGTATAAAGAGCCTTTGCGAGATCATAGCAGGATTTCATATCATTTATATCAGCAACAGATGTTCCCGAATGAATATATCTGCACGGGAGTGAAACGGCAATAGTATTTACCCCTTCACAGCTTTTGTGAATAGCTCCTGCATCGTTACCGCCTGCAACAGTTGTCTTCGGCTGTATTTTTATACCGCATTTATCGGCTGTAATAAAAGCATTTTTAAACATATTTCTGTTATATACCGTGCTTCTGTCCATAAACGAAACAACTGCACCTTCACCGAATCTGCAAACAGAATCTTCATCTGACACACCTGCAATATCGGAAGCTGTTGTTGCTTCAAGCACAATCGCATAGTCGGGTCTTATTCCGAAAACAGCCGCACCTGCACCTCTGCAGCCAACTTCCTCCTGAACAAGAAATGCAAAATAAGCATCATATTCAAGCTCTTCTTCGAGTAGCTTCAGCATAACTGCGCAGCCAAATCTGTCGTCAATTGCTTTGGCTTTAATTTTATTGTTGCCGAAATAAAGAAAATCAGATTTAAAATATACGGGATCGCCGATAGATACATACTTTTGAGCATCCTCTTTGTTTTCTGCACCGATATCAATATACATTTTGCTGATTTCGTTTACCGTTTTGCCTTCGTCACCTTCTGTAAGGTGAACAGCTTTATTGCCGACAATTCCGATTATTCCTTTTTCGCCAATAGAAACGGAACGACCAGAAATAACCTTACTGTCAACTCCTCCGACATTTGTAAATTTAATAAATCCGTTGTCACATAAATAAGTTACTATAAATCCAACCTCATCCATATGAGCAGATATCATAACTTTGTTTTTGGGTGTAGACTTACCTTTTTTATAAACGATAAGGTTACCCATATTGTCAACCTTATATTCGCAATTACTGCCTAATTTGGAGATTATATATTCTCTTACATTTTCTTCATTTCCTGAAATACCGTTAAGTTTGCATAGGTCTTTCAAATAATCAAGCATTAAGTTCAGCCTCCTTAGCCAGTAAAAATTCAGCAATTAGCTTCGCAGTATTATCAATATCGTAAATATTGATAATTTCATTTACAGTGTGCATATACCTTAACGGAACAGATAAAAGTACGGTTTTGACACCGCTGCCTGTTACACTGACTGAATCGGCATTTGTACCCGTTCTGCCGCCCACAACATCATGCTGATATGGAATATTATTCCTCTTTGCAATTTCAATAATTTGTTTTGTAGTGTCTTTATCGAGAATCGGGCTTATACCAATTGACGGACCTTCTGACAGAGTAATTGTCTGTGTTTTATCAGTATACGGATCATCACCGAAGCCAACATCAATAATAACAGCATAATCCGGCATTGTGCTGAATGCACCGGTTTTTGCACCGCTACCACCTGTTTCTTCCTGAGAAGAAAACATTACTGAAAGCTTTATGTGAGGTGTTTTGCCTTTTACTGTTTCCAAAGCCTTTAATATAGCTGCAACAGCACATCTGTCATCAAATGCCGAAGATGAAATATTTGAATTAAGAAGCTCGTACTGATTATTTCTGACGGTTATTCTGTCTCCGATAGTTACAAGTTTTTCTGCTTCTGTTTTTGAAAAACCGATATCAACAGCCATTTTTTTCATATCGAGAGTATCTTTACTGTCAGATGACGACTGAAGATGAGGCGGCACTGAGCATATAACACCGAAAAGCTCTTCCTTGCCGTGAACAATTACCTCTGCACCGATAAGTGTTCTGAGGTCAATTCCACCGACTTTATCTATCAGTATAAAACCTTTACTGTCAATACCTCTTACAACAAGCCCGATCTGGTCAATGTGCGCATCCAAAAGGATATGAATTTCTCCGTCTCCTAAGGTTCCTATTACATTGCCGTTTTTGTCAATTTTACAGGGCATATATTTTTCAAGATGCTTTTTTACAACATTGCAAGCAATGTATTCATCGCCGCTTGTACCGACTGCATCAGCCAATTCAAAACATAGTTCTCTGATATCCATAGAATTGCCTCCATAGCTTAATATACATCATATTATTATATCCTATTATCTGTGAAAAATCAATACTGTAAACAGTAAAGACACCGAAAACAATCGGTGTCTTTAAACTAAATGTCGAATTTTTCAAATTTACCGTTTTTAAGAAAATAAGCATATCTGAACCCGAAGGATTTGCAATAATCATACACTTCTTCAAAAGCAAAATCAAGTGATTCGCAGCAATGTGAATCTGATGTGATTGTTATTTTTGCACCTTTGTTGAATAAATGCTTCATAATAAAAGGAGCAGGATAAGGCTTTTTATTTCCATTTCTGTACATTGCACCAGTGTTAACTTCAAAAATTATATCAGGTTTACATTCAAGAATTCTGTTAATGGCATTAATTGCACTGCTCTGATAAAACTTGTTACTTTCATCAATCATAGGTACAGATTCATTAAATTTGGTAACAAGATCTATATGACCGACTACATCTAAATCATTATTGCATATGAATTCAGAAACCATATCAAAATATGAAGCACACATTCTGTATATATCACCGTCATAAAGATCATCGGCAGCAGATTTAAGCCTTTCAGCAGTATAATCAATTTCATAAACCTTACCGTTTTTTATAAACTGATGAACCGAACCGATTGTATAATCGAAATTATCAAGGGAGATATCACAAAAATCACTATCAACTTCAACTCCGCAGTATATTTCAATTCTATCTTTATATTCAGCTTTTAACGCGTTGAGTTCATCAATATATTTTGATAAATCTTCTTTTTTTATTGCCCAATCGCTATTATAAATCATCGGACTATGGCAAGAAAAGCCGAGACTGTTAAAGCGTTTTTTTATTGCCGATTCAATCATTTCTCGTGCAGTATTCTTACCGTCACAATACAATGTGTGAGTATGACAGTTGGATTTATACATCTGTTATAATCCCTCCGTAAAAAGTCCCTGCAAAAATGCAGGGACATATTTATTATGATTTGTTAGGTGTCTTCTTCTCAAGAATCTTATGTTTTTTATAAGCTCTTTTTTCTTTAGCAGACATCTTATAATCAAATTTGCGTTCTTTTATTCTGTCGTAAAGAGCAGTTTCAAGCTTTATATATGAGCTGTCTTTACTCTGAGATGCTGCGAGTATAATCAAGCCTTTATCATCAGGTAAGATTACGCTCTTTACGCCACTTATATCAAGCTCATACATAAAGAAGTAAAGCTGACTTGCTGCATTATCCTTATCTGCAGAGTGAGTATGTGTGCATTCCCACGCAAGTCTGTCTGTTTTAATATTTGCCGTTTCAGCAAGATCGTAAAGATCCCATTTGCCGATTCTTTCATTGATTGACTGAACAGAAACCGGGATAACTGTGTCACCTGCTTTGAAATTATAGACCTTATCACCGTAAAGGCTTGCAGCTACAAAGTACAGCTTTTCACCGTCAACAGTTATTTCCTGTCCTGAGCAAATGAGTGCATTGTTTCCGTCGCCCCAGATATCACCGGTGTTGAATTTAATTCCGCAACAATCAATTTCCTTGGGGAATATTTCACCGGGAAGAGATACATTGATAGTGGGAATAGCAGCAGAATTTCTGTTGTGATTAAAAGTTACTACATCAGCATTGAACGGCAATTCAACAGGAGTAGTATCAGTTTTTTCAGAAACCTTAGCTGATTTAAGCGTAAGAGCAAAGCTCTTGACCTCGTAAGGAGCAATATCAAATATAAGTTTTCCGTCACGAACTTCAGCTACACCGATATTATCTTCCATTGCATTAACTTCTCTTGCTGACAATACACCGTTACCGAGACAGAATTCAACATTTTTTGTTTCAACAGAATTGCCTTCATTGAATCTGACAACAATTTCATCACTGTTTTCAGCCTTTTTCATTGCACGAAGAATAACATTGTTGTGACTGATTCCGCCAAATGAATACTCACTGCCGAGAGCACCAATGTGTTTATCCGATACAAAAGCAACCAACGGCTGATTGAAGAAACGTGCGTTAAGCTGAGTTTCCGTTCCTGCAGCACCCTTATGAGAATAAATAGCATAACCGTATCTGTTAAGACCAAATTCAAGCATACCCTGAACGCTGTCATCTCTGTACCAGTTTTTAGGTGAATGAATTACTGTCAATCTGAGAGTCTTTTCATCCTTCATCATCCAACCGTATTTTGAATCACTGAATACGGAAACACCGTAACTTTCATCAGCGTTTGTGATATCAGCCCATTTCTGAGCCGGTACACTGTAAAGCTTTTTATTTGCAATACCGCGTTTGATACAGCCAAGACCAAGATCATAAGATGAATAGTTATTTTTGCAAGTGAATGAGAAGCCGTTATGTAAAGTTCTCTGGAATTCTCTCCATTCAACTTCATTGTAAACAGAAACCCAAGGACAACCTGCTGAAAGTGAAACATAGTAAGTGAAGGTTGATTTATTGCATTTCTGGACAACCTTGATTGTGACTCTTACTGAGCCTGCTTCAACAATTGTACATACGCCTTTCTCTGCAAACTCCCAGGGATATTTTTTGATTTCTTTATATCTGAGTTCCCAGGCTGCGTATTCATGAGCACCTTTATATTTATTAAGTTCAAAACAGATTGGCTTATTTAAAAGCTCTGTGTCGTTCAATGTTTTATCAATAATTGAACAGATATTTCCGTTTTTATCAATTGAAACAACATACTTATAGTTTTCAAGTACGTTTGTGCCAACACGAAGTCCGGTATTCATTTTACAACGGTCATCGCTGTAAACAACATCAAGAACTTTATAACCGAGAGCAGGAACAAAAGCCGCTATTGAGAGTCTTATTACAGACTCGTCTGCATAGTTAATCTGTGAAGGTGTTTCTTTACCGTTCTTGTCAAATACTCTGCAGAAGGAATGACCGTTTGCAGGAATTTCAACATCAACACAAGACATTCTGGGTTGTTCAACACTGTTATAAATAATTACGGGAATACCATTTGCCCATGATGTATCAAGATTTCTGATTATTTCTTTACTTGAACCCTCGAAAGCATTTGTAAGCTGGTTTGCACTGAGAATGTAGTCATTCCATGAACGCTGATATACTCTTTGCACAGATGTTCCGGTGATATCATCATGGAAGGTATGAGCTATTGTTCTCTTCCAACCCTTATCGATTTCGGTTTTGGGATACTCTGAACCGCAGAGAGTCATTGCAGTAACGGATGCTCTTTCTGCCATGTCTGCAATTTCTTCGTTTTTTCTGTTACAACGCTTGCTGAATGCTCGGGAAATATATGAACCTACACCGTGATCAGTCATAACAAGTTCGTTATTCCATGTGGGAAGCTTAGATATCTCCTCAGGTGAAAGCTTAGAAAGCTCGTCGAAAAATTCAGTAGGAGTTGATGAAAGAACCTTTACATCCGAAAGATCATTGGATGAGATTTCACTGCATACTGTTTTAACAGATTCTTCCTTAGGTGCACCGCCGACATCGCCAACTCCGTGGTAAGCAAAGGTCCAGGGCAAATTATATTCTTTAATGTTTTTATCAAGCTTTTCTACAAGGTCTTTTTTATCTCTTACCTTTTTAAATGTTGTGCAGTATGATTTTGCATCAAGTGAAGCAAAAATTGCTTTTCCGTTTGAGCCGTACCAAAGGCCGATATCGAAGGGCGTACCGTAAGCGCTGCCCCATGATAATTTCTGTGTTGAAAAACCCTTTAAGCCTGAATGTTCAGCAATTGCAGGCAATGCCCAACCGAAGCCGAAGCAGTCAGGAAGGAAAATATCGTTGCTTCTCTTTCCGAATTTCTTTTCAAAATAAAGGTTACCGTAAAGCATATTTCTGAAAAGGCTTTCAGGCGAAGGTACGTTAACATCACCGTTTTCATATCCGCTGCCTGTTACATTCCATTTGCCCTGCTCAACATATTTTCTGAGCTGTTCAAATTTTTCAGGATAATATTCTTCGAAAAGCTCATAGCGGTAAGCACCTTCAAAATTGAAACGGTATTCGGGATACTTTTCAAAAAGAGCAAAGTTCTGATCGAGAGTTTCTTTAAGACAAACATTTATTACGTGTTCGAAATCCCAGTTCCATACCGTATCAAGATGTGCTGTTGCTATTGTAAAAATCTTCTTGTCTTTAAAATTCATTTTTGTACCTCTGTTTTCTTATATTTTCTCTATTATTTTTTTATTATACCCTTCATCTTCAATGTAACAAGCACTAATGAAATAAACTGCAATATTACTGAAACGAGTAAATATACAGAATAGCCCTGCCAACCGGTACCGTAAATCGGTGCTACAAAGCCAAGCTTATACTGCTGAGCAACAAAAGCAACTGAAAAATACACACCGATAACAACCAGAAGACACAAAATTGCTGATAATATAACAGTTAAATTTTTAGAAATCAGCTTTGAAAAATAATCTTTATTTAATACAAATGTCAATATTAGTAAAATTAAAGATATAACAGCTGCTACCGGCGATAAAGTAAGAACATAAACCGCAGTCATACCGGGATGATCAAGTCCGTTTGCAAGCTCCGATGACGGAATAAGTGCATAGATGATATAAGCTGCAAGGTAAGCAACACAGCTGAGAAAATACGGAATAAATGCTTTGGAATTAATTCTGTTTTCAGACATAATGATTCCCCTTTTATTTATTCAACAATAAATTTAACAAAGACCTTTTTACCCTTCTTTACAATTACATGGCCTTTTTCAAACGAATCAAGTGTTACGGTATCTGTGAATGACTTGGCCTTTACATCATCAACAGTTACACCGCCCTGTTCAATAAGTCTTCTGCCTTCGCCTCTTGATTTAATGATACCTGCTTTAAGCATAATATCAATAAGGCTGATTGCTCCGTCTGTAAACTCATCTTTACTAAGTGCAGTTGTGGGCATATTATCTGTATTTGCTCCGCCACCGAAAAGGGCTTTTGCAGCTTCGTCGGCTTTTTTTGCTTCTTCCTCACCGTGAACAAGCTTGGTAAGCTCGAAAGCGAGAATTTCCTTTGCTTTATTAAGTTCACTGCCCTGCCATGTATCCATCTTATCAATTTCTTCAAGAGGAAGGAAGGTGAGCATTCTGATGCACTTAAGAACATCGGCATCACCTACATTTCTCCAATACTGATAGAATTCATAAGGAGAAGTTTTTTCAGGATCAAGCCATACTGCACCTGACTGGGTTTTGCCCATCTTCTTACCTTCTGAATTAAGAAGAAGGGTAATTGTCATGGCACCTGCATCTTTGCCGAGTTTTCTTCTGATAAGCTCAGTACCGCCAAGCATATTGCTCCACTGATCATCGCCGCCGAACTGAAGATTACAGCCGTACTTCTGATAAAGCATATAGAAGTCATAGCTCTGCATAATCATATAGTTGAATTCAAGGAAGGAAAGACCTTTTTCCATTCTTTGCTTATAGCATTCCGCTGAGAGCATACGGTTAACAGAGAAGCAAGCACCAACCTCACGAAGAACATCAACATAGTTAAGGTCAAGAAGCCAATCGGCATTATTAACCATCATTGCTTTACCTTCGGAAAAATCAATGAATTTGCTCATCTGCTTTTTAAAGCATTCGCAGTTATGCTGAATTGTTTCAACCGTCATCATCTGACGCATATCACTTCTGCCTGAAGGGTCGCCGATCATAGCGGTGCCGCCACCTATAAGAGCAATGGGCTTATTACCTGCCATCTGTAATCTCTTCATAAGACAAAGAGCCATAAAGTGACCGACATGGAGTGAATCAGCAGTAGGGTCAAAACCAATATAAAATACAGCCTTACCGTTATTTACGAGATCCTTAATCCCCTCTTCATCTGTAACCTGTGCAATAAGTCCTCTTGCAACAAGCTCTTCATATATTTTCATTTTAAATCATCCTTCCAAATTATATTGTTAAACATTTTTATTATTTTACTGATTTGTTGCTTTAAAGTCAATAGACAAAACAATATATACATATTAATTTAATTCTTCTTTAGCGAAAGATAAAAGCTCGCCGGCAGAATCAAGAGTTTTCTGGGTAATAACATCTCCGCCTATTATTCTTGCTATTTCATTTATTCTTTCGTTATCATCCAAAGAATTGATATGTGTGTAGGTTTTTCCGCTTTTTGCTTTTTTTTCAATATACAGATGATTATCAGCATAAGCGGCAATCTGAGCAAGATGTGTTACACACAAAACCTGTTTATTTTTTGATAAACAGCTCATTTTATAAGCAATTTTATGTGCTGCTCTGCCGCTTACTCCTGTATCAATTTCATCAAAAATCATAGTTGATAAGGAGTCGTATTCGCTGAGCACACATCTTATTGCAAGCATAACTCTTGATAATTCACCACCCGATGCTATTTTCTGCAAAGGACGGGGTTCCTGACCTGAATTGGCACTGAAAAGAAATTCGACCTCATCCATGCCGTTTTCCATTGCATTAGCATCTATGAAGTTAACGACAAATATCGCATCAGGCATATCAAGAAATTTCAGTTCGTCACAAACTCTTTTTTCAAAATTTATAGCAGCATTTTTTCTGCTGTCCGAAAGGTAGCAGCCTCTTTTGAAAAGTTCATCTTCAAGTACAGAAATTTCTTCAAAAAGCTTTTCTTTAAGCTCATCACTGAAAATAATATTATTATATTCATCGGTTATTTTATCAAGATAAGTCTGAACCTCAATTTCAGTAGAACCGTATTTCTTCATTATTCTGTATAGCTTATCGAGTCTTTGCTCAACGGCGTTAATGTCGCCATTGCCCGAATCACTTTGATATAATGAAGCAGAGACCGTATCAGAAGAATCCTCAACAACATAAATAAGCTCGTTTAATGTGTTTGATAAATCTTTGAAATCACTGTTGTATTCTGCAATTTCATCAAAAAGCTTTATCAGGTCATATAATGAAGATTTGATACCGCCTGAGTTTTCATCACCGTTAATTAAATATTCTGCAGATTTAAGTGAGTTCGAAATCTTCTCTCTTGCCAGTATTCGCTTTTTTTCAGCAAGAAGATTATCGTATTCACCGATTTTAATATCAGCATCGGTGATTTCGTCAATCTGATATTTCAGAAACTCAAGTTGTCTTTCTTTGTTATCTTCATTTTTATTAAGAGCTCTTAATTTCTTATGTGCATCTTTCAGTTCGGTATAAGTTTCTTTGTAATCATCAAGAAGCTCGTAACAGTCTGCTATTTTATCAACGAAAGTAATATGTTGTTCTTTTTGAAGAAGATACTGACTGTCATGCTGTCCGCAAATAGATATAAGATTTCTTCCGATGTCCTTAAGCATTGAAACAGTGACAGGACAACCGTTTATTTTACAGTTTCCTCGACCGTCTGCTGATATAACACGCGTTATAAGCAGAGAACCGTCATCACAATCAATATCATATGTGCTTACAGTGCTGATTATATCTTCCGGTAAATCTTCAAAAAAAGCAGTGATTTTTGCCTTATCGCTTCCATGACGAACCAAATCCTTCGATGTCCTTTCACCAAGAATAGCGTTAATAGAATCAATAATTATAGATTTACCTGCGCCGGTTTCACCGGTCAGTATATTTAAACCACCGTCAAAAAAAATCTCAGCATATTCAATTATGGCAACATTTTCAATTATTAGGCTTGATAACATTTTGCTGAGTTACCTTTCTAATTCTTTATTTGTTTTCATTTACTATTTTTTCAAGGTATACTTTAAAACCGTATGCACTTTCTTCATTCTTGCACAATACAAAAATTGTATCATCACCTGCAAGGGTACCGACAATATTGCTGATTTCAATATTATCCATTGCAGCACAAGCGGCCTGAGCCATACCTGAAAAACATTTTACAACCGCCATATTTCCAGCAAAATCAACAGAAGTTACAGAATGTGACAGAATTGAAAAATACTTAGCTGAATAATCCTGTGCTTCATTCTGAACAAGTGAGTATTTATACTGACCGCTTCTTACAGGTGTTTTTATAAGCTTCAGGCTTTTGATGTCTCTTGAAACCGTTGCCTGAGTAACCTTGAAGCCAAGATCATTAAGCTTCTGCATAAGTTCTTCCTGAGTTCCGATTTCTTCTTTTTCAATAAGTGAAATTATGGCTTCATGTCTGTTTTTCTTCATAACAATAATCTCCTATTATAAATGTCCGTATCTTTCAATCAGCTTATGAGACAAAATATCTGTAAAGCTGTCAGATTTTATTCTTATTATCTTGGTGTATCTTTCGGCTTGTGATACAACAATTTTATCACCGTCGTTCATCGGTATTCCTGTTTCTCCGTCACAGCTGAATAAAGGTTTGCAGTTATCGTGATTTTTCACTGTAAATTCAAACTGTGCATCAGGCATAAATACCATAGAACGTGAGAAAAGTGAATGGTTGCAAATGGGAGTAAGAATAAGACTTTCAATACCTGTATCAACAACCGGACCGCCCGAAGACAATGAATAAGCTGTAGACCCCGTCGGTGTTGAAACTATAAGACCGTCAGCAAGATAATCAAATATAAGCTTACCTTTGTTTTTAGCTGATATCTCACAAAGCTTTAAAGTGACACCTCGGGCTATTACAACATCATTAAGACAAGTGTATTCACCGATAAGCTCATTGTTTTTGCTATAATGATTCACAGCAAGTCTCATTCTTTTATCAATATTATAATTGCCCGTTATAAGATTGGAAAGCAATTCCAACTCCTCTTTTTCAAGACCTGCAAGAAAACCGAGTCTTCCTGCGTTTATGCCGAGCACCGGTTTATCATATTCAACTGCATCCTGAGCGGAATGAATGATTGTACCGTCACCGCCTATTGAAATGATAATATCGCACTTCTTTATACATTCATGAGAGTCAGAAAACTCTATGAATTCTAATTCAAAAAAAGGTTTTAGTTCAGAAGGCATACATATTGTTACGCCGAGCTTACGAAGTTGTTCGCAGACAGAGAGAGCGACCTCGTATGCATTGTCTCTTGTCATATTAACGTGAATTGTAATAATCATTTTTCGTCGCCTCTGTTTAATATGTTATGAGATTCATTAACTATATCTTCAACAGATTTTGCTAAATATGACTCGCTTTCCTGAGCTTTTTGAATGAATATAAGATATTCAATGTTACCCTGAGGTCCTTTAATCGGAGAAAAATCAAGATTAAGTACCGAAAAACCATTTTCAAGAACAAAATTATAAATCGATTCAACGACCTCAATATGAGTAGCAACTTCTCTTACAACACCGTTTTTTCCTACTTTATCTCTGCCTGCTTCAAACTGCGGCTTTATAAGGCATACTGCCTTTCCGCCGTCTTTCAGCAGTTCTTTCATTACGGGTATTATAAGCTTCAGTGATATAAATGAAACATCAACACTTGCAAAGTCAATTTCTTCGGGAATCAGCTCGTGGGTTACGTATCTGAAATTAGTACGCTCCATATTTACAACTCTGTGATCCTGCCTTAATTTCCATGCAAGCTGACCGTAGCCTACGTCAATTGAGTAAACCTTATCCGCACCGTTTATCAGCATACAGTCAGTAAATCCGCCGGTTGAAGCACCTATATCCATGCACACGGCACCGGAAAGTGTAAGTCCGAATTCTTCAATGGCTTTTGCTAATTTATAACCGCCTCTGCTTACATAAGGCATTTTTTCTCCTCTGAGCTCAAGGCAGTCCTCAGCTTTAACCGATAAGCCTGCCTTGGTTTGCTTAGTACCGTTAACATAAACAAGACCTGCCATAATAAGCGCTTTTGCCTTTTCTCGGCTATCTACAAAACCGCGTTCATGTAATGCTACATCTAATCTGATTTTTTCTGCCACTTAAATTTCCCCGCTTATTTTCTTTATAATTTCTTTTTTGCTTAATTTGTATATTTCGAGCAGCTCACCGATTTTTGCCTGCTCAACAAATTTATCCTCTATCGCCGTAAGGCTGAATTTGCCTTTATAACCTTGCTGAATGAGAATTGATGCAAATTTTTCACCGACTCCGCCGCTTTTAATGCCTTCTTCAAAAAAATAAATTTTATTGTAATTGAAAGCTTTTTTCAAAACAACTTCAGGGATAGGTTTAATCTGATTAAGAGACAGTAAAAAAACATCTTTGCCTGAACCCGAAAGAGCATCAACAGCTTCAATTGCTTCACTTGTTATTCTGCCATAAGTTATAATCAAACTATCACTTTCATCTCTGCCGTATTCAGAATATTCTATTTCATTATATCTGAGCTTTTCAATGTTTTCGGAAGGACAACCTCTCGGATATCTTATTGCCACTGAGCATTCATCTGCATAAAGTGCATTATTTATATCAGCCTGCAGCGAACGGAAGCAACAGGGTGAATATATCTTGATATCGGGAACAGTGTTGAGAAAAGCAACATCAAATATACCGTGATGTGTCTCACCGTCTTCGCCGACAAAGCCCGCTCTGTCAACAGCAAAAATCATTTTGAGCTTCTGCAATGATATATCGTGCACTATCTGATCATAACATCTTTGTAAGAATGTTGAATAAACAGCATATATCGGTTTCATTCCGTTTTTTGCAAGACCTGATGCAAATGTAACGGCATGTTCTTCAGCTATACCCACATCGAAAAATCTTTCGGGGTATTCTTCACTGAACTGAAGTAAACCCGTGCCTGTTTTCATTGCCGCAGTAATAGCACAAACGGAGGAATCTTCTTTTGCGTGTTCACAGATGTACTCCCCGAATTTATCTGAAAAAGATATATTTCCTGATACTGCTTCACCGGTGTCAACATCAAATTTCGATATACCGTGAAAAGTACTCGGTGATTTTTCAGCATGACCGTATCCTTTACCTTTTACGGTAATAACATGAAGAAGAACGGGACCGTCCACTTTTTTTGCACTTTCAAGAGCTTTGCAAAGGTGTTCAATATCATGACCGTCTATCGGACCCATATATCTGTAACCAAGGTCTTCAAAAAAAGTGCTCTGTGAGTAGAGTTTATTTTTTATATCAGTTTTAAGTTTAAAAAGTCGGGCTGCAATTTTTTGGCCTAACGGTATTTTATTCAAGGCTTTTTCGGTATTCTCTTTAAATGTCATATATCCGGGATTCGCTCTTATCTCTGCAAGATATTTTGCAAATGAGCCTACATTTTCTGAAATAGACATTTTATTATCATTGAGGATAATTATATGTTTAGCACCGGTTCTCCCTCCGTTGTTTAAAGCTTCATAAACCATACCTCCGGTAAAAGAACCGTCACCTATAACCGATATGACATAGCGCTTATCTTTATTTATAAGCTTTGCGGCAGCAAGGCCAAGTCCGGCGGAAACGGAAGTTCCGCTATGACCTGAATAAAATATATCGTGTTCACTTTCGGTAGGTCTGCAAAAGCCCGAAATACCGCCTTTTGTCCGAAGTGTAGAAAACTCTTTATACCTGCCGGTAAGCAGCTTGTGTGTATAGCATTGATGTCCTACATCAAAAACAAACTGGTCATAAGGTGAATTAAAAACCTTATGCATTGCAATTGTTAATTCAACCGCGCCAAGATTGGATGCAAGATGTCCTCCGTTTTCCGAAACGGTTTCAATCAATTTGAATCTTATTTCATCAGAAAGGTTTTGAAGTTCATCAATATTAAGTTTTTTAATATCGTCTGGTTTATTTATTCCCGTGAGAAATTTATATTCCATAACAATCTTCTCTTTCAGTTCTGTCTGTTTACAAGACTTAATGCAAGTTTCACAAGGAAATCACTGTCTCTGCCGAGATTCTGAATAGATTTTATGGCAGCATCGGTAAGTTCTTGTGCATAAGCTTTTGATTTTTCAAGTCCTAGCAGTGATACATAAGTTGATTTTCCGCTTTCTTTATCGCTGCCTATGGGTTTGCCTAAACTTTCTTCATTTCCTGTAACATCAAGAATATCATCAACTATCTGGAAGGCATGACCGATTTTATCTGCATAGATATCAGCAGCCTTTATTTTATCATAATCTGCACCTGCACACAGTACGCCAAGATAAGCGGCACATCTTATTAATGCACCTGTTTTAAGAGAATCCATCGTTTCAAGTGTGCTGATATCCGCGTTTTTATTTTCGTTTACAAGGTCAACAACCTGACCGCCTATCATTCCGTTAGCCCCTGAAAACTCAGAAAGAGCCTGAATGGCTTTTACGGCAACAGCGGGATTTAATTGTGCAAGTTCAGATTCTGCTATTAAACCGAAAGCTCTTGTAAGAAGTGCATCACCTGCCAGAAGGGCATATTCTTCACCGAACTTGATATGACAAGACGGCATGCCTCTTCTCATGTCATCATTATCCATGCAAGGAAGGTCATCATGAATAAGAGAATAGGTATGAATCATTTCAATAGCAACAGCAAAAGGCAGTGCCTTATAAATATCACCACCGCACACACGGCAGAATTCAAGTACAAGCATGGGTCTGATTCTTTTGCCGCCGATTGAAAGACTGTATTTCATTGCACTGTGTACAATGTCTTCACCAAAATTACAAACAGGCACATAATCTTCAATGGCTTTATTTATGATATTCTGATATTCTTTAACAGTAAACTTATTATTCAATGAATTCATCTCCGTTGCTGATTTCTGAAAGCTCAGTTAATTTATCCTTTGCAGACGATAATGTTTTATTGCAAAACGCTACAATTCTGACGCCCTCTTCGTAAAGCTTCATTGACATATCAAGGTCATATTCCCCGCTTTCGAGAGCCTCAGAAATTTCTTTCAGTCTTATCATTGCTGTATCAAGGGTATACATTTCCATATTTTATCCTTTCACAGGCTCTGAAGCCCGTTTTTTTGTAATATATCATTAATCGTGCAGTTGATTTCACCATCGTGCAGTATTATTTTCAATTCGTCACCAATACATACATCGGAAGTGTTTTTGACAGGCATTGATTTATCATCTTCAACAATACTGTATCCTCTTAAAAGCACCTTTAAAGGGTTGGTATTTTCAACGGATGTTGTATAATGCATCAATGCACTTTCATAAAATGAAATTTTCTTTTCCATAGTGTTGTCTATTTTAGTTTTGAATGCATCAACACACTGAGAATACATCTGTATTATTTTCTGCGGAGAATTATCCGACAGTATTTTTTCATAAGCCATAAGCTTAATTGTATAGGAATCTATGTTTCTTATAACACAGTCATAAATTCCGTCAAGTGTTTTATCAATAGAATAAAGCACTTCTCTGTAATCTGGAACAGAAATTTCTGCAGCGGCCGATGGCGTGGGTGCACGCAAATCTGCTACAAAATCAGAAATTGTGAAATCTGTTTCGTGACCGACAGCTGAAATTACGGGAATGTCACTTGAGAAAATAGCTCTTGCAACCTCCTCTTCATTAAATGCCCATAAATCCTCAATTGAGCCGCCACCCCTGCCAACTATAAGCACATCAGCGGCTTTTTTACGGTTAAATTCAGCAATCGCTTCAGCAATCTGATGTGAAGCAGAAGCCCCCTGAACCTGAACCGGAGCAAGAATAAGCTGAGCGCAGGGATATCTTCTTGTGATTACGTTTATAATATCCTGTAAGGCCGCACCTGTGGGTGAGGTTACAATGCCGATAGCAGACGGAAATTGCGGCAGAGGCTTTTTATGCTCTTCGGAAAACAATCCTTCTTCCGAAAGTCTGGATTTAAGTTGTTCAAAAGCTACAGTCAGCTCTCCGATTCCATCAGGCTGCATATCTTCGCAATATAACTGATAAATACCGTCTCTGTCATAAACTGAAACAGAACACCTGATAAGAACCTTCATGCCGTTCTCGGGTGTAAAACGAAGTCTTGATGCGGCAGAACGGAACATAACCGCTTTAATAGAAGATGCCTCATCTTTTAAAGTAAAATAAAAATGACCTGTTCTGTAATGATTGGTGAAGTTTGATATTTCACCGCACACATAAATATTTTTTAAATTTAAATCATTATCGATAATTGATTTTAAATATGTATTGATTTGTGTAACAGATAAAACGGACGACATTAAGTAAAAAATACTCCTTTTAACAAAAAGTTGATTATAAAATCTATTTCAGAATTAACGACAACAGGAGCATTCCGCAAAGCAGATGCCCCTAATAATCATTATTTATTTTTTCTTAGCAATGGAACCGAGAACACCGTTAATGTAAGAAGCATCCTCTGTGGTGCTGTATTTTTTTGCAATTTCAACAGCCTCATTAATAGCAACACCAACAGGCATATTCTCTGAATAAAGAAGCTCGCAAACTGCTATTCTGAGGATTGCACGGCTTACTTTTGAAATTCTCTTTGCCGACCAGCCTACAAGGTTTTCTTCAATAGTGCTGTCAATTTCATCAATATATTCGTATACCTTTCTTGCAAGGGTTTCAGCAAAAGAGTTTTGCGGAAAAAGCTCAAGCTCAAGTGCGTTTTCAATTAATTCAACAACGGTAACATCTTCCTGAAAGCTTTTTTCAAAAACAAGTATAAAAGCAAGTTCTCTTGATTCACGTCTAGTCATATTGTTTTACCTTCCCTCATCGGCACTCTATTTATTGCATAATAACCGATTTTAGATTTTATATTTACTATATTATAGCACAAATTTTAAATCCTACAACTATTTTGACTCAATTATTATTAAATTTTCTGCAGAAATATTCGTATTTTTTTCAATTATTTCCGAAATTTGCATAATTACAGTGTCATTTAATGAATTTTCTTCCATTATTACCTGACAAGAATCTTCCGTAATTATTACTATACAGTTGCTCCCGGTTTTCGCCTTAATAAGATTTTCAGAATCGGTTTGTGATTTTAATGTGTCTGTATATTCACTTAAAAGCTTGTTGATTTTTTCTTTATCGTCATTTGTCAGTGCATCTTTTCCTGATAATTCATTAATTTTATCAACAATTTTATCATTTGTCTGATTTCTTGTGATTTTTGCATTTGCAAAATATTCATCGGATGATTTATCATCCTCAGCCAGAACCTCCTGAGAACTTACAGTTCCGTTTACAAGAAGAGAATCGCCGAGATTTCCGCTTACAGAGACGGTTGTTTTTTCTGTTGTATCAGAAAGTACATCCAGGTTATCGGAATAGTACCAATTTACTGCAACGGCAGCACCTAATGCAATTATTAACGTGGCTGTCAGAAGCTGTCTTTTTTTTACTACCATAATAAGTTGTCCTCCATATGTAAATTAATTATTTCATCGATGCAACACTAACAGAATTCGAGCTTATTGAAAACAAAGCACATACCAAAGAATAAATTTTTTCTTTTACAACCTGGTTGTCCCCTCCTTCACAAATTACAGCAACACCCTGAACCTCCGGATAAATAATTTTAATTGGTATACCTGATTCATTGGAGTTGTTTTTTACAATAACATATTCTTTTTTATTTTTTGTTTCATCATTTCTGATGATATCTTCGCTATCTGTAGCGAAAACTGTCTCCTCATCACTTCTGTAGGTTATCATAACTATGGTCTTTCCTGCTCCGTTTATGCTTTCAATAAGTTGTGTAAGTTCCTGCTTTACAGCTTTCAAATCATATGCTGTACCTTCATTGAGATCATTGTAATTAACCGTGTTCAGTTCTTTGCTTTCACCTGAAAATAAAATTAATATCATTCCGATAAGACCGACTGTTATAATAAACAAAGCTTTTTTATCCTTTTTAAGCTTATTTGCAATTATACTGATTTTTTTATGCAATTCTTTTTCTTCAATTGTGTTACTCGGAATACTCAATATACACACTTCTTTCAAGCTCAGTTTCTATAGCTTTTTTGATAATTTCTTTTTGATTTTCATTAAAGTAACCGTTTATAGTTATTTTTTCTTCAAATGTCCCGTTTTCTTTGTGTGTTAATACGATTTCACAAGTGGCATTTATTTTATTTTCACTTAATATAATTTCAATTTTTCTTTTCAGTTTTTTTTCCGATAATTCAATCAGTAAATCTGAAGCGGCGTTTTCAATGTCTGACGTATCTTCAGCTATAAAATTATTGGTGTTTATTTTAAAACCGGCATTAAATCCTGTAAACGGCATTAAAAAAGTATACAGAACAATTATCGCAGAAAGAGTGTTTACTGCATTAGTAAGCTTACTTTTAGGCATAAGGGCTGTTATTACACCGCTTACTATCGATACAGATGCTATAGCCTTACATAAAGCTCCAAGCTCATTCATTGTTATACTCCTTTTACTGTTAACATAATTCCTACAGAAATAATCAGAATAAATACTTCGAAAACATTAAGCATAACGATATACTTTAATCCGCAATAAAACACTCTTACAGCAGAGGATATACTATCTGATTCCAATACTTCGCAAATATATGATATAAAGGAAAGCATTAAACAGTAAACCGAGGCTTCAATTATTGCGGGCAAACTTATAATAAGTACCACAAGTATACCGACTATTGCTACTGAGCTTTTTATAAGACTTATGCTGCCAAGCAGCGAGGAATAAGCATCGCTGATGGATGATCCTACTATAGGGATAAGGCTGCTGAGAAGAAATTTAATGCTTTTCGCTGATACTGCATCCACCGCAGACGATGTTATACCTTTAACCGAAAGAATACCGGTAAAACCGCAAGCAAAAAATCCGATTATAAAATTCACAAGCTTGTTAACAATATTTATTAACCTGTTAACATTCATGTTTTCATTGATACAGAACGACAAAGATAAGCAGAAATAAGCACCTGTCAGTTTTATAAATACATTGTTAATGAAACCGGATATTCCCTGAGCAAAGGCAAAGGTCAATGAATTATATGCAATAGCAGCGGCAGGACTTCCGCAAAGAGATATAAGAACAGTATAAACAGGTATAAAACCAAGCATAAAAGCTCCGCAGGCAGAAATTGAACTCAGCAGCATATTAATCAGTGAATTGAGCTTTGAAACTATAATAAGTGCCGTTGAAACAATGCCGATAATATTTATCAGATTATCTTTTGAGTTGAAGTTAAAATAAGATTTGACTATTGCATTTATAAAAACCAAAGACAGAAGCTGAATAAAAAATTGAACACAAAATTTCATTCTTCCCGATAGCGATTCGGAAAAATATTTTGTAATATCAGATATTGAAACAGAGAATATTTCAGCAGAAGATAAATCATTTATTCCGAATTCTTCCAATACAGATAAGGTTTCACTGTCAATGTTTGAAAAAAGGTTCTCGGTGAAATATTCTTCATCATAATGTACATCTGTGGCAAATACCAATATTGAAGCGAGCGGGACGAATATAAAAACTGATAACAGAAATATAATTATTTTCTTCATATTAATCAACAAATGAAAATATGACAGTAAGTATATCCGATATATAAGGCAAAGATATTATAAAAATCATTATTCTTCCTCCGAGTTCAACAATATCCTCTAAAAGTGAATTGCCTGTTTCCGAGCAAATATCGCACGTAAGCTTTGTTATAACAGCAATAAATGAAGCCTTCAACAGACCTGATATCATACCGTGTTGATAGTTGAATTCCTGAAACAAATCTGCAAACCCGGAAAAGTAACCGTAGCCTTCCTTAAAAATAATCAACAACAGCACACAAGCGGAAATCAGCCTGAACAACAGTAGAAATTCCTGCGAGTACTTTTTTAAAAGCACGGAAACAAGAGAAACCACCACTGCCAGAGTAAATATTTTAATCATATTCAGAAATCAACAAAATCCTTAATAACATCAAATAAATCTTTTATCTGCGGTATTATCATTAATAACACAATAATTATCCCGGCAAGCGTTGTTACCATTACATATTCACTTTTATCACTTCTTGCAAGAATCTGATTCAGTACAGATACAACAATTCCGATGCCTGCAATTTTAAATATGATTTCTATTTCCATATTGAATCTCCGTTATCTTATATCAGTAAAATAAACAATCCGCAGCCTAAAAAAAAGAAAGCCGCAATTACAGTTCGGTTATATTTATTAAAATCTTCCTTTGCCTTGTTGTTAAAGCATTCAAAAGACCTGTAATATGTATCAAGTATAACAGTCTGGTTTTCAGTATCGGTCTTTCCGATGCTTTTACCATATTCAATTAATTTTACCTTTTCTTCTTCCTTGAGTAACGGACAATAGTTTTTAACAGAATCTTCCCATGCGTCAGGAAAATCAATACCCGAATTCAGCTTATATGTACAAAACCTGATAAAATCAATTTGTTTTTCGTTTTTATTAAATGTACTTATAATCTCAGAAAGAGGCTGATGAAAATAGCTTATATTACTGTTGAACACAACAAACATATAAACTACATCCTCAAGAAAATTCAATCTGTGTCTAAGCCTCACGGATATCGTAACACCTGTCATAATCAGACAAATCCACACCAATATAGCTCCTGTACATCTCATCTTTAAGCTCCCGTATATCATATATTCCCGTAATTTTTCCGGGCTTGTCTGCTCCCGCAAGCAGAGCAAGTTTATCAAAAGAATATGTATTAATCAAAGCTTTAATCTGTTGCCTGCTTATAAGTTCATTGTAAGAAGAAGCGTGTACTGTTACAATTATTTTCGCTCCGCAATTACTCGCTTTTTTTATTGCATATATTTCGCAATCATCACACACTTCATCAATAGCAATCAACTGGGGAGACATTGTCCGTAGTGCAATATTAATTGCGGTTGTTTTCGGATATCCGCTGTAAACATCGGTGTTTATACCTATATCTAAAGAGTTTCTTAGGGATTTTAGTGCAATTTCATTTCGCTCATCAATAACACTGACATTTACACCACTGTCAGAAATTTTATGTACAAGATCTCTTAAAATTGTTGTTTTACCGCTGGCCGGCGGTCCGGCAATAATAACACTTTGAAGCTTGTCGGCAAACACCTGCGAATATATCTCATCGCTGCAATTATTAACATTTCTTGCAACTCTTATATTAAGTGAAGAAATATCTCTTACTGATACAACATTATCGGTTTTATCCTTTGCTGCTGTACCTGCTACTCCTACACGGTGACCGCCTTCGATTGTTATGTAACCGTCCGTAATATCCGATGTATAGCTGTGTACGGAGAAGTCACACATCCTGACAAATGTATCATTAAGCTCATCTTCGCTGAAAATGTAAGAATTTATATTTTCAAATCCGACTGCACCGTCATTTCGGAGAATACAGCATTTATTGTTTATCATCAGAACAACAGGCTTATTTTTTCTCAGCCTGATTTCATTACAATTCATTTTTGTTTTATTATCAATACATAAAAGTAGCGATTTCAGATGCTTTGAAATCGGCTTTACAGCCATATCGAAGTTCTGAATATAATAATCATCTTTCCTCATTTATGTTCCTCCTCAGCTTTATATTTAAGGATATGCTGATTAAATTAAATATATAACCGCAGGATAATTACTCAAACCAATTGAAATATTTCAGGATATGTGATAATATATAATAAAGTTTAAGATGAAGGTGACCTTATGAAGCAAAAAATCATAAACGAAAAGAATTATACAAAGCAATGTTCTAACTGTTTTTACGGAAGATCTACAAAGGAAAAAACAGAGGTTCTCTGTGAGAAAAAAGGTATTGTTTCACCTGATTATAAGTGCCGCCATTACAAATATGACCCATTAAAAAGAGTGCCGAACAAAATAGTAATTGATACAAATTATACAGAAGAAGATTTTAAGTTATAACAAATAAAAGCAATGGAAATTTCCATTGCTTTTATTTGTATCTGCATTTGATTTGTCGTCGTATCAATAAGCTTCTCAATGCACCTTTATCAAACGGTATCAGCGGATAAAGATATGTGTAGCCGTCAAGGGTTTTTGTAAATGAAACCACAGCAATTACAGCAATTAAGCCTATTATAAATCCCCATATTTTAAACAAACCACATAAAATCAAAATAACTGTTCTGCATATTTTTATTGCATAACCAAGTTCAAAACTTGGCTGTGTAAAGTTTGAAATTGCAACAAATGCCATAAACAGAACTACCTCGGAAACAAACCAGCCGGAGCGAACAGCAAATTCACCTAAAACCAAAGCTCCGACAACACTGAAAGAGTTGCTAAGAGCACTGGGAGTATTAAGTGATGCAAGACGCAAGGTATCAACAACAAATTCAACTATAAGAAGCTGAACTATAATCGGTACGGTGTTTGGCTCCTCAATCAGCATAAATTTTAAAAAATCCGGTAAATGCACATGATATTCAGTAATAAGATACCATAAAGGAATAAGAATCATCGACAAGCTGAACACACATACTCTGATAATTCTGAGAAATGATCCGATTACCGGCGGGAAATAAAAGTCATTCACATCCTGAATGAAGTCAAAAATTCCCGTTGGTATTATCATTGCTGACGGAGAACCGTCGGTCAGTATAATGATATTTCCGTCATAAATGCAAGCAGAGGCTACATCAGGTCTTTCGGTATATCTGACTCTGGGAAACGGATTCCATGACTGCTCGGGTATCAGACACTCCTTCAGACTTTCCTGACTCATAGAAAGACTTTTTACTTCAATTGAATTTAGTTTTTTAACAAGTATATCCAGCTGCTTTCTGTTAACTGAATTTTCCAGATAACAGATAACAACATCAGTTTTTGACTCGATACCTATCTGAAATGATTTCATTGTTAATTCAGGATTTCTTATTTTACGCCTTATAAGAGCCGTGTTAAATATTATTGTTTCAACAAAGCCTTCGTGGGAGCCTCTCAGAACCTTGTCAGATTCAGGTTCCTGAACAGTTCTTGCAGGATAAGTACGGCTATCAATAATAATTGCCTTAGAAAACCCTTCTACTATAAAGCCGATAGCACCTGATAAAATAAAGGTTGTGAATTTATCAAGGTCATCCTCGGTGCTTGATTCAATGTAAGTTATATAAGAATCATTAAATTCATCTGCATCAGAAACGCCGTTAATTTGCTCAGGTGTTATTTTACTCAGATATTCCATCATTTTTTCAAACATTTCATCCTTAACAAAGCCGTCTATACAATAGAAGGTACCTTTTCTGCCTCCGACAGTAAGCCGTTTGATAATTATATCAAAGCTTTCCCCAACCCTGAGATTTGTATTTACAAGATGAAGATTTTCACTGTAATTTTTTGTGAATCTGTTCATATTATCACCTGATAGCAGTATTTGCAAAATTCTGATGAATATGCCTTATTAAATTATTATGCTGTAATTATTTATATTTCTTGATTATTATATGTGTTCTGCCTTTTTTATTTATTCCTATAATCTCCTTTATAACAATTTTCCCCTTGCCTCTTAAAACTACTTTGTCACCCGGCTTTAATGCTGCATCATTCTTTATAATCTGTGACGAGTTCACGAAAACAATTCCTTTATTTATCGCTTCACAAGCTGCATTGCGGGAAATATTGAAAGCTGAAGAGACAATTCCGTCAAGTCTTAAAGATGCTAACGACAAAAAAGCTTCATCATATTTTTCATTTTTTGAAGGCAACATATCAGTTGTCTTGATTTCAATTTTTAAAGTACCTCTTCCCGCTTTCGTCAGGTTTTCACAAATATACTTAGCAATAGAATTGATGCAGAATAAATAACAGCCTTCGTCAGTTGTTATTATATCCCCTATCATTTCTCTTTTTATTCCGAGTCCCATAATTGCACCGAGGTAATCTCTGTGTGAAAGTTTTGAAAATCTATCCTTTTTGATTTCGAGCAGAAATAAGGGATTATCATCAGAATTTTCTGCCATATATTCAGTGATATCATTTACATTATAAAAAAACGGTACAAAAACAGCAACAGTACGTTCCGCATCATCATAACCGCCGAAATAAAATACATTAATTTCAGCGGTGGATTTGAATATTTTCATTATATCTGATCTTTCATCTGCAGAAAGAAAAAATGTTGTTGTTATCATGGAATTATCAAGAGCCTGATTCTTTTTGTCAGCAATTCTTGAAATCAATACTTCTTTATCATTCATATAATTCACCCAAAAAGGAGTGCCTTAAGACACTCCTTTAAATATTAAATATAGTTATGTGTATTCTGAAGCATCATATCCTTAACCTTCATAAGTCTTGTTGTTGTGCTTCTGTCATTTTCGTCAAGCTTCATCGTAATATATTTAATTGTATCGGTATAATCCGGAATCATAACATGCTCAAGAGCGTTGACTCTTCTTCTTGTTTTTTCAATTTCAGCCGATAAAAGCTGACATGATTTTTCTACTTCTGCAAGACGAAGCATATCAGGCAAAATTTCATTAAGCTTACTGACCGCTTTATCAAGGTCACCGGAAGTAAAAGCGTAACCGTATGAATATATATCGCCTTGTGATGCTGATTTGAAATCCGGTATGAATTCAGGTACGGTCACACTCATTACGTTTTTATTTTTTACGTCTATATTCAACTTCTGAAATGGCATCATCAACGCAACAGATAAGCTTTCATAACTCATATCAGCTGAAGCAAGAGCCATGTGCCTGTTAACGGTTTTTATGCCGTTTTCAACCTTTTCACGCAGAGCTTTATTTTCCTTAACAAGTTCAAGAAATTGTCTCATAAGCTCGTCTCGCTTATCTTTTAAAAGCTTGTGACCTCTTCGGGCAGTAACAAGCTTCCTTTTAAGATTTGTGAGTTCCATACGGGTAGGATTAACATTCATTACTGCCATTATGTCACCTACTTTTCTATATAGTACTCGTCAAGGAATTTATCTGAAATACGTTTCAGTTCACTTCTGGGAAGAATTGAAAGAAGCTCCCATCCTATTGAAAGAGTATCTTCAATGCTTCTGTCGGTTTCATTTCCTTGGGATACATATTCCTCTTCAAATTTTTCTGCAAACTCAGCATAGAGCTTATCAATATCCGTAAGAGCAGCTTCTCCGAGAATAATCATAAGCTCTTTTGCGTCTTTACCTCTTGCATAGGCAGAAAACAGCTGATTCATTGTGTCGGAATGGTCAGCTCTTGTTTTACCTTCACCAATGCCTTTATCCTTTAGTCTTGAAAGTGACGGCAGAACATCAATGGGCGGTGTGATTCCTTTTCTGTAAAGCTCTCTTGAAAGAATTATCTGACCTTCCGTGATATAGCCTGTAAGGTCCGGAATGGGATGTGTTTTATCATCCTCAGGCATTGAAAGAATGGGGATGAGAGTAATTGAACCGTTTTTATCAGTCTGACGGCCTGCTCTTTCGTAAATGGAAGCAAGATCAGTGTACATATATCCCGGATAGCCTCTTCTGCCGGGTACTTCTTTTCTTGCGGCAGAAACTTCTCGTAATGCATCGGCATAGTTTGTAATGTCTGTAAGAATAACAAGCACATGCATTCCCTTATCAAAAGCCAGATATTCTGCAGCAGTCATTGCCATTTTAGGGGTAGCAATTCTTTCAATTGCAGGGTCGTTGGCAAGGTTTGAGAACATAACTGTTCTATCAATAGCTCCTGTTTCTTTAAAAGAGTTAACAAAGAAATCCGATTCTTCAAAGGTGATGCCCATTGCAGCAAAAACAACAGCAAAGTTTTCATCTGTACCTCTTACCTTAGCCTGTTTTGCAATCTGAGCGGCAAGCTCAGCGTGCGGCAAGCCGGAGGCTGAGAATATCGGAAGCTTCTGACCTCTTACAAGAGTATTAAGTCCGTCAATAGCAGAAACGCCTGTCTGAATAAACTCCTGAGGATACTTTCTTGCTGCAGGATTCATAGGTGTACCGTTAACATCAAGTCTTTTTTCAGGAATTATTGATGGTCCTCCGTCAATAGGTCTGCCGAGTCCGTCAAATACTCTGCCGAGCATATCCTCAGAAACACCGAGCTCCATCTGTCTGCCAAGAAAACGCACTTTACTGTCAGAAAGATTAATACCTGTTGAAGATTCAAAAAGCTGAACAAGAACATCGGTGCCGTTAATTTCCAGAATCCGGCAACGTCTTTTCTCGCCGTTTTTCAGTTCAATTTCTCCAAGCTCATTATAAGCAACACCATCTACACCCTTGACAAGCATAAGAGGACCTGCAACTTCGCTTATGGTTCTGTATTCCTTTGGCATCAGTCGTCCTCCCCTTTCATTGCTTCTTCAAGCTGTAAATTAAGCTCATCAATTATATTTTTATAACGCTCCTCAGTTTCATTTTCAGGAACATATTTGAATCTGCCGATATTTTCTCTTACGGGCATTTTTACAATTTTTTCAATATCAGCACCGTTGTTGAGCGATTCAACTGATTTATCATAAAAAGCACATACGAGCCGCATCATTTTTAATTGTTTATCAGCAGATGTATAGGTATCAACATCATGGAAAGCAAGCTGATGAAGAAAATCCTCTCTTATAGAACGTGCTGCTTCCATTTTCAACCTGTCAGTGGATGAAAGTGCATCCATACCGACAAGCTTTACCATTTCTTCAAGCTCAGCTTCTTCGGAAAGAAGGCGCATAATTTTACTCCTGAGCTCAGTCCAATCGTCAGAGATATTTGTGTTAAACCATTTTCCGAGGGAGTTTGCATAAAGAGAATAGCTTGTAAGCCAATTAATTGCAGGAAAATGCCTTTTATAAGCAAGTGATGAATCAAGACCCCAGAAAACCTTAACGATTCTTAAGGTTGCCTGGCTTACGGGCTCCGATATATCACCGCCTGCAGGAGAAACTGCTCCGATAACGGAAAGCGTACCTTCTCTTCCTTCTTTACCTAAGGAAATAACACGGCCCGCTCTTTCATAAAACTGAGCAAGTCGGCTGCCGAGATATGCAGGATAACCTTCCTCACCGGGCATCTCTTCAAGTCTGCCTGACATTTCTCTGAGTGCCTCAGCCCAACGTGATGTTGAGTCAGCCATAAGAGCAACGCTGTAGCCCATATCACGGAAGTATTCAGCAATTGTAATACCTGTATAAATTGAAGCTTCACGGGCAGCAACAGGCATATCAGATGTATTTGCAATAAGAACAGTTCTTTCCATAAGTGATTTTCCTGTGTGAGGGTCAATAAGCTCAGGAAATTCATTAAGAACATCGGTCATTTCATTTCCGCGCTCACCGCAACCGATGTAAACAACAATGTCAGCATCTGCCCACTTGGCAAGCTGATGCTGTGTTACTGTTTTACCGCTTCCGAATGGGCCGGGAATGGCAGCAACCCCGCCTTTAGCAATGGGGAAAAGTGAATCTACAACTCTCTGACCTGTTAAAAGAGGCTCATCAGGTGAAAGCTTCTTTTTATAAGGTCTGCCCTTTCTTACGGGCCACTTCTGCATAATACCAACGCCGTGTTCTTCACCTTTTTCATCAAGAACAATTGCAACAACATCATCAACGGTGCAGGTACCGCCGGTAATCTCTTTAACAATACCGCTGAGATTCGGAGGAAGCATAATTTTGTGCGAAACAACATCTGTTTCCTGAACTGAGCCGATAATGTCACCGCCATACACTCTTTCACCGACACTTATACAAGGCTCAAACACCCATTGCTTATCACGGTTAAGAGACGGTACTTCAACACCTCTTGTAAGGTTATTACCGCATTTTTTCATAATTTCAACAAGCGGTCTCTGTATCCCGTCGAATATGCTGCCGATAAGGCCGGGACCGAGTTCAACACTAAGTGGTTCATTTGTGCTTTCAACTTTTTCTCCGGTTTTAAGGCCTGATGTTTCTTCGTAGACCTGAATTGAAGCTCTGTCTTCATGCATTTCAATAATTTCGCCAATAAGTCTGTGTTCACTTACTCGTACAACATCAAACATATTAGCCTCTTTCATTCCTGAAGCTACAACAAGGGGGCCGGAAATTTTTGTAATTATTCCCTCGTTCATTATATCACCTTTTTCTTCACGCTTATGTGAATCATATTTCTGAGAAAAGCTCAGAGAATCTGTGAGCCTACAGCTCGTTCAACACTTTTTAAAACAGAATTCATACCTTCACCTGTATTTCCTGATACACCCGGTATAAGAATTATTGCAGGTGTTGGTGAATCCTTGTATTTACTAATATGCTCCTGAATTGATGCAGCAAGAGATTCGGTTACGAAAATCACAGCATAACCGTTAAGTGCAAGCTCCTTTAATTTTGAAGCTGCTACAGATTTATCGTTGACGGGGTGAATCTCAATGCCAAGGGTTGAAAAACCGATTATGCTTTCTTTATCGCCCATTACAGCTATTTTATACATAAAGATTTCTCACCCTTTCTCTTATAACATCATTTTCCATACCTGAAAGTTTTGATGTAAGAAGTATACGTATGTTTTTAATTTCAGTAAGCCTTGCATAATAATATGCACAAACAGGAGCAAATCCAAATGCTACATATTTTGAATCCTTAATAATTTCAATAATATTATCATCGCACCATTTATCAAATGCAGCAGGATTCTCCCTATACAGTGCAACTCCGGTTTTATATTCACCGCTCAGAAGATAATTATATAATTCTTCAATATCTCCCGATGATAGATTAACAAGCATATCTCTGTCAAGTTTATAACAGCCTGATATTGAAGCATTTATAAAATCTTTACTCTTTTTTGTCGCAGAACATCTTATAGCAATTTTTACGTTTGATGTATCTGCGATAAAATTGCATATTTTTGAAAAAACAGCATTTGCAGAAGCCTTGCCGTATTTAAGTAAAGCTTCAAGAGCAATTCTGTCAACTGTTATATCAGCGTTCTGTCCGTTATCGGTTTTTACAGCAAGCTCATATGCACTGTTTGCACATTGGATATACTCATCGGATGTACCGACTGAACTTTTTTGTCTTACACATTCAACAAGCTTTTCAACATCAAGGGTAGTAGGATGAACATAAAATGAAGTCGCATCTTCACCTGTAACAGCACATTTTACAGCGGTTTTGATATTAAAATAATCATTAAGAACGCAAAGGGATTCAAGCACTTTTTTATCGGGGACACATTCATTAAGTAAACTCCACAACTCAACACCGTGCCTGTTAATTGCATCTGAATAAGCCTCGGATTGTTCAATCCAACCCTTTTCAATAAGTAAATTTACCGCTTCATCAAAAGAACGGGCTTCAATCAGTTTTTCAATAAATTCATTTGTAAGCAGTTTTGTTTCATTTGCTCTCAGTCTAGCGACGCAAAAAGCATAATCGGTATCTTTCATATTACGCCTCCGTCAACTGAAAAGGACACTGTTGAGTGAATCCTTTAGTCTGTCCATCGCTTCATCAAATACAGCTTTAAGAGCACAGTTCACCTCAAAACCATCATACTTTAACGTGAATCCGTTTTCAATAAAAACAGACTTATCCGAAATATGAACGGCCGCAGTTTCATATACCTCAGAGTTGATTTCATCTTCAAAATTTTCAGGCAATCTTCCTAAGTCATAGCTGTTAAAATACATAGTACATTCGCCCGGTTGAATATTTTTAATGCAAATCTTTTTAATAAGCTCAAAATATTCTTCATCTGAAAATTTATCAACTTTAAGATATGCCGCTGAAATTATATCATTAAGAATGGCATTTCTTATTTCAAGATATCGGTTTCTTGTAATACTTTCTGCAGTGCTTTTTGCAACAGAAATTCTTTTTTCAGCTTCCTGCTCTGCTGCTGATATAATTTCATCTGATAACTGATTGGCTTTAGTGCGTGCCTCAGATAAAATATTCTTTACTTTAAAAGAGGCTTCCTCGATAACTCTGTCGC
>JAXJQQ010000123.1:0-3275 GCA_036311065.1 Acutalibacteraceae bacterium
CCTTGGGTTTTGTCGGCTTCGTCTCCTGCTTCGGCATCTTTGATGACATCACGACCATCCGTTGGGATTTCTATGTGCATTTCACCAACATCAGCAATTTTCTGTGCATCGGCATGATGTTTGCCGCAGGACTTAATTGGATTTACTTCCCTGCAGGTGCGCTTATTGTTCTTGTTGCTTCACCTGTAATATGGTTCAAGATTTTCGACAGTATTCAGCGCAACCGTATTCTTGCTCTGTTCAACCCCGAAAAGTACACCACCGAAATCTATCAGCAGAATCAGGCACTTGCCGCTATCAAGGAAGGCGGTCTTTTCGGCTCAGGGCTTTTCCACGGTCAGTACACTCAGACACCCAACGCAATTCCTGAGGTTCAGAACGATATGATTTTCTCAGCAATATGTGAAGAAACAGGCTTTTTAGGTGCGCTTATTCTTATTGCACTTTTCATTCTGCTTTCATTGAAAATTGTCGCTGTTGGCAAGCGTTCCAAAAACTTTGCAGCACTTATGATCTGCTATGGCGTTATGTTTATGATTGTTTCTCAGGCGGCAATCAATATCGGTATGTGTACAAGACTTCTTCCCGTTATCGGTATCACACTGCCTTTTATAAGTGCGGGCGGTTCGTCAACAGTCTGCCTTTTCCTGGCAATGGGTCTTGTGCTGAGTATTTACCGTTCATCAGGTGAAATCAAGTATGAGGACTTCCGCTTCAGCAGAATGGCGAGGTAAAAAATGCAAAACCAAAGGCAGAGATTCGCTTTTATGCGTAATCTCTGCCTTGTTTATTAATTGTCATATTTTCTGCAAAGGAAGTCTGCACCGATTGAGTCAGCAATTTCCTTTGCCTTTTTTATTTTTTCTTCACCGATTACATCAACAACGGAAAGCCGTGTTTCTACGCCCTCATTTACACATTCCTTTGCGAATTTCAGCATTGCTTCATATGCCTTACCAGGATAGATATTTCTTGTGATTTTATCGTATGCTTCACTTGAAACATCGTTGAGAGAAACGGAAACCGAATCGAAAACTCTGCAGATTTCCTTTGCGGTTTCTTTTTCGTTGATAAGGTCGGAAAGTCCGTTTGTGTTAAGTCTTAGCTTAAGAGACGGATATTTTTCCCTGAGATATTCAGCAGTAGCAATGAGATTTCCGAAAGCATTCGTCGGCTCACCGTAGCCACAGAATACTGCAGTATCCTTACCGCTGAAATCATAGTCATCAACAGCTTTTTTTATCTCATTAAGTGTAGGCTCGGTTTCGTGAAAAAGGTTTTCAGCCTCACCTATTGCATCCACCTTATCCCTTATGCAGAAAACGCATCTGCAAGGACATTTATTTGTAATATTGAAATAAACCGAATTATAATATGTATAAATTATATCTGCCATTTTATCTACCGATAAGCCTTTCTATTTTTGCTTTTTCAAGAGCCTTTCCCATAAGCACAAAAATTATTCCGCTGCCCACAGCCTGAGCAATACTGAAAGGAACACTTGTAAGTGCCGTGGGGAAAGAGTACATAAGACTTTCTGCCAAGAGATATCCGAAAACCGTTATGAAAGCTGAAAGCACAGTCATAGCCACGGTGTATATGTTAACGATTCTGAAGCAGCCTTTTTTCTTTATATAATATCTGGTTGCAAGAACAAAGGGCAGACAGTTGAAAGCCTTTATAATCGCTGTAGGCAGTGCCCACACAGCTGCACCGGCAAGAACATCAGCAAGAGCTCCGCCGATTGCAGAAGAAATTATGCCGAACGGCCCTACAATACATCCTGCAATATAAATCACAGAATCACCGAAGTGAAGATATCCGTCGTTTATGCCCGTAGGAATTTTCACAAAAGCGGTAAAAAGAGCAATAATTGCCGCCATCAGCCCTGTAAGGCAGACTTTGAATAGCTTGGTATTTTTCATTAAAGATCACCTAACTCTCTAAGATACTTTTCAAAATGTACACCGTCCATACGGCAATAATTTCCGTCGGTGTCTTTTATTGTTTCTTCAATAGACTTGCAGATAAACTCTGAAGCCTGTTTTACAGCCGTTTTCACAGGAACGCCCTTGATATACTGCGCAGTTACAAAGGAAGCAAGAATGTCACCTGTACCCGAAAAGCTTCCGCCGTAATGAGGTGTTATAACCACATCAAAGCTTCCCTTCTCATAAATGGTATTGGCTACCTCATTTTCAGAAATATGTATACCGCTTGTAACAACAATTTTTGCTTTATCTCTGCTCTGAAGTGCTGACATTTTCTCTATTTCGGAAAGAAGCTCTTCTTTTCGGAGCGATACAACCTCGTCATATTTTCTTGAGCTTAAAACGCAAAGCTCAGTAAGGTTAGGAGTAATTATATCTGCCCTTTCAGCAAGGCTCACAATAGCCTTTACGCTCTCTTCATCGTAGCATTTATAAATTTCACCGTCATCAGCCATAACCGGGTCAACAGCAATAACTGTACCCTCTTTTCCGAAAGTATCAATAAGCCTGTTTATGATTTCTCCCTGCTTGCTGTTGGCAATAAAGCCCGTAAGAATACCGTCAAATTCAGCACCAAGCTTTTTCCATTCTTCAATGCAAGGCACCATGTCGTCTGTGCAGTCTCTGCAATAAAAGCTGTCATATCCCGTCTGATTGGAAAACACACCTGTCACAAGAGGACAGCACTGCACACCTAACGCAGACATAACGGGTATTGCGGCAGTCAAAGAGCATTTTCCGAAGCCGGAAAGGTCGTTTACCGCAGCTATTTTTTTCATTGGTATCACCTTTTTAAATTTTCTTAATCTGAGCCGTTTTTTCAAAACAGGGAACAGCATTTCTGCCGTCCCCTGTCCGCTTATCTAATCAATATTTATCAGTCACCATAGCCCTGAGGGTTGTTCTTCTGCCAGCGCCATGAATCCTCACACATTTTTTCAATGCCTCTTTCAGCCTTCCAGCCAAGCTCTGCATAAGCCTTGGAGGGATCTGAATAGCAGGTTGCGATGTCACCGGGACGGCGGGGAGCAATTTCATATTTCACTTCAGCACCGCTTGCTTTTTCAAAAGCCTTTACAACATCAAGAACGCTGTAGCCTACGCCTGTGCCGAGATTGTAAACATCAAGACCGCTCTGACCGATAACCTTGTTAACAGCCTTTACATGACCGAGAGCAAGGTCAACAACATGGATATAGTCTCTTACGCCTGTGCCGTCGGGTGTGTCATAATCGTCACCGAAAACGCTGAGCTTTTCACGCTTGCCGATAGCTACCTGAGTAA